>DAOVGJ010000024.1 GCA_030672465.1 Pseudomonadota bacterium
TGTTGTCACCGAGGTGATTAATCCTCGGGATGTGGATTTGGTGGCTTCTTACGCTGACATTCTCCAGATTGGGGCCCGAAATGCCCAGAACTTTTCACTCTTGAAAGAGGTAGGACAGGCAAGGAAACCTATCCTCCTGAAGCGGGGAATGATGACCAGTATCGAGGAGTACCTCATGTCAGCGGAGTATATTCTCTCGGAGGGCAATGGGGATGTCATCCTCTGTGAAAGGGGGATCCGAACCTTTGAGACGGCTACCCGCAATACTCTGGACATCAGTGCTGTGCCTGTCCTCAAGAAAAAGACCCACCTTCCGATCATCGTGGATCCGAGTCATGCAGCCGGCCACTGGGAGTATGTCACTCCTCTATCCATGGCCGCCGTGGCTGCGGGGGCGGATGGCCTGATGATCGAAGTCCACCCCTGGCCGGAAAAGGCCCTTTCCGACGGGAGCCAATCGTTAAAGCCGGATCGATTTCTGAAGCTCATGGAAGATCTGCGACAGATGGCCAGGCTGGTAGGGAGGGATATTTGACCCTTCGAGACAGAAGTCTCGCTGGGGTAAAGGGTTTTCCCAAATCGTCGGGGGCTCAACGTCTTGGTTTGTTCCCCTCTGGAGCACAACCACAAGATGGCGTCAACCCTGGGCATTGTCAATTTTTTCGGAAGGGGGTTTCTGGAAATGGGGCTGATCCAGCAGGCAATAGCAACCCCCTGGTATGAAACCGTCATCGGCATTCTCGAGATCGTTCCAAATGACACGTGGGAGCTCTTCCATGATCTTCAAAACATTCAACCGATTCGCCGAGGAAATGAGGCGAAAACTCATCGAGTCCTTGGTGGCTGAAATCCAGAAGATTAGTGCTTCGATTCGCAAATACGGGTACGTATTTTTGCAACTTATTTAGCAAATAATGGTCACTCCATTCGGCCCGCCCGCGGCCATGAGCTCGGGCCGAATGGAGCGTTCGACCGAGCCTTTCGGCAGTGAGCGATTCGACATGAGCTCGTCGACATGTCTCAAGGCCGATCTGCTCACGCCGAGGGCTCATGGCCGAGGGCAGCACTAAGTCCTGAGTAAATAAGTTCGTCACCGAACTTATGAATCGAAGGACTAAGGAAAATTCAGAAATTATTCTGTTGACTATGTATCTTTTTCTATGTTAGTAAATAACATATTTCGGGCATGAGAATGAGGAGCAGGTTTGGTGAACGTCTTTTGAGTGGAGGGGACTATGAAACGTCTATACCTTGTTGTGGTGCTGTTCTTTTTTGTCGTTGGATTTTCAGCCATCTCATGGGCTGAAGGATATCTCCCGCTCCAGGGATCCATTGGCGTCGGAGCTCGTGTTTATGGGGTATTCCCCAAAGGAACCCGCTTCTTGGGTCAAAAACTCGATTTTGATAATGAGATAGGAGGAGAGATCAACGTCACCTACCGCTTCCTGAAGTACCTCGCCCTGGAGGCAGGGGTTGGCTATACGGAACTCGATATAAAGAATAAGACCTTACAAGTCGAGTGGGCAACAATAGAGGCCCTTCCCATTTATGCCACCCTCCAATTTCGCTGGGTCTCCCGGAAACCAGAGGAACTGAAATGGATCGTCCCTTATGCCCTCATAGGGGGAGGATATTACATTCTCGAAATCGAGGAAAGCACCGGGTTGAGAAATCTTTGGTTGCCCCTCGGGGTTGGGGTCGATCTCGATATCGACGATGCCTTCTTCTTCCATGCAGGAGGGGGCTTCGACATTTTCCTGACCAAGCATATCGCCCTCAATTTCGAGGCGAGATACTCGTGGGCAAAGACGGACGTAGATGAGACGCAACGCGTTGGATCTACAGTTCGGATACTCGGCGATACGATCAAGCTCAATGCCGCATTTCTTGGCGCTGGGTTCAAATTCTTTTTCTAAGCAAAAAAGCGCCATCTCGAAAAGAATTGAAAAAAGCAGGGTTCATGGCCCTGCTTTTCCGTAAGTGGTGACCTAAGGCTCTGATTACTATTCCAGGGATCGGGTGATTTCCTTTAACCCCTTTTTGATCTCCATTAATATCCTTTTATAAGCTTCCTCATTAACTGGGAGGCCCATTTGCTTCGCGTTATCGGTGGAACCCTTTATCCTCCTCTTGGCACCGGAGATGGTGAATAAATCCTCGTATAATAATTTCTTGATTCTGAAAATGATCTCGATATCCTTTTTCCGATATAACCTCTGCAAGGATCGACTCTTATAGGGTTTTATCTCCTTGAACTCCGATTCCCAATACCTCAAAACGTGTGTTTTAACGCCCGTGATTTTGCTCACCTCCCCGATTTTGTAGTAGAGTTTATCGGGGATTGATTGACCTAATCCCTTCTCTTCCTCCCCTCGTTTCAAATATCACCCCGGGTAAATTAAAGGGCCCCTAACGGTTTAGCTCGTTCTTTAAGACCTGCGATGGCTTAAAGCTCAGAATCTTTCTCGAAGAAATCTCGATATCATCGCCCGTTTGTGGGTTTCGACCCCTTCGGGACCTCTTGCTCCTCACAACAAAATTCCCAAAGCCGGAAATCTTTACCTTCTCCCCCCGTTCCAGGGCCTCCTTCAGGATGTCGAAGATGGTCTCAACAACCCGCACGGCTTCTTTCTTTGAAAATCCAACCTTTTCATAGACGCTACTAACGATATCGGCTTTGGTCATCGATCACCCTCCTTTCTCAGTCCTCGCTCAAGGAACTAACAGAGATGTCTCCCTCTTATCACCTTTTGGGTATCCGAATCAAGGAAAAAACGAAAAACGAGGGAATTTCGTCTTATAGGAAACCTTATCAAAGATGTTCCTTGGCCAATTGAGCTATTTTGGTAAATCCCGCCGGATCGGAGACGGCTAGATCCGATAATATTTTTCGATCAATGGATACCTTTGCCCTCCCCAATCCATTGATAAATTGACTGTAGGAAAGTCCGTTCAATCTTGCAGCGGCATTAATCCTGATGATCCACAGTTGTCTAAACTCCCTCTTCCTGACCTTCCTATCCCTGTAAGCGTAATGCATGGCACGGTTTACGGCCTCGGTGGCGCTTCGGAAGAGCCTTCCCCTGCCCCCCCGATACCCCGTGGCCATTTTTAAGACCTTTTTCCTCCGCCTGCGGCCCCTCGTCCCGCGTATTACCCTTGCCATGGCATTCCTCCTTCTGCCCGGCCACCATTGTCCCGAACAAATCCCTACGCATAGGGAATCAATTTCTTTATGGCCTTCAAGTTGGTTTTGTCCACGAAGGTGGAGGCCCTCAGGTTCCTCTTCCTCTTCGGGCTTTTTTTCGTTAAGATATGACTCGCAAAGGCCTTTTTCCTCCTCACCTTACCGCTGGACGTCTTTCTGAACCGTTTCGCTGCCCCTCTGTTCGTCTTTATTTTCGGCACACCTTCACTCCTTCTGCTTTGTTCCTCCCTCTCAAAGGGCACGAGAGGGTGAAAACATCCTTGAAATCCGAAAACATACCCGGACTTAATCGGCCGAGCTTCGGCTCTTAGCACTTTGAATCGGGGCGAGGATCATGTTCATAGCCCTTCCCTCTCGCCTGGGAGCCTGCTCAACTACACCACATTCCTTGGTAAAGTCAATGACCCGGTTCAAGATTTTCTCCCCGATATCGGAATGCATGATCTCCCTTCCCCTAAATATCATGGAGACTTTGACCTTGTTCCCCTCCTTGAGGAATTGCTCCATGTGCCGGACTTTAAACTGAAAATCATGCTCGTCTGTCTTCGGCCTCAACTTGATTTCTTTCAGGTGGATGGTCACCTGTTTCTTTCTCGACTCTTGGCTCTTCTTGCTCTGCTCATATTTAAATTTCCCGTAATCCATAATCCGGCAGACAGGGGGATCCGACTTGGTCGCGACTTCCACTAAATCCAAATCCATTTCCATCGCAGTATTTAAAGCATCATCCAAGGATATGATGCCCAATTGTTTTCCGTCGGGATCTATTACCCGGACTTCCCTGGCCCTAATCCGCCTGTTAACCCTTACTTCGTGTCGTGCCTCTTTCCCTTGCTTTTTGATTTTCCTTCCCACCTCCTTACAATGGTCTTCGCTTTTAATCCTCTGTTTCGATGAGGCATTCCCTCTCTACCATAGCGACAAATTCACCCACCTTCATGCTCCTTAACTGCTCCCCCGTTCTCATCCGAGGAGAGATGGTACTGGTTTTCTCTTCCCGGCCCCCGATAACCAGCATATAGGGAATTTTCATGAGCTGGGCTTCCCTGACTTTCAGTCCCAGCTTCTCATTCCTGAAGTCCTTCTCCACCCGAACCCCCTTATCGAGTAAGGAGCGAAAAACCTTCTCTGCGTACGGAATGCTCTTATCGGTGATCGTCAAGAGGATGGCCTGAACGGGTGCGAGCCAAGTGGGAAATGCGCCCCCATAATGCTCTATCAGGACACCGATAAATCTTTCCAACGTTCCAATGATCGTCCTATGAAGCATTACAGGGCGGTTCCTTTCCCCGTTTTTCCCGATATAATAGAGGTCGAACCGTTCGGGTAAGGTAAAATCACACTGGATTGTCGCACATTGCCAATGTCTCCCCAAGGCATCCTCAAGCTTGACATCGATCTTTGGACCATAAAAGGCACCTTCTCCTTCATTGATGCTATAGGGCAACCCCTTATCTTTCATGGCCTGAAATAATGCGGCGGTTGCCCTTTCCCAATCTTGATCGGTTCCGATGGATTTCTCTGGCCGAGTGCTGATCTCCATATTGTAATGAAAGCCAAATACCCGCATGAAATCGATAACCAATTCGATGATACCCTTTATCTCGTCGTTCAATTGATCGGGCCTGCACAGGATATGAGCATCATCTTGTGTGAATTCCCTGACCCTCAACAGGCCGTGCAGGACACCACTCCTTTCGTGCCGATGCACCTTCCCCAGTTCGAAATACCTTATGGGCAAATCCCGATAACTCCGGATTTTGGACTTAAAGATCAGCATATGGGCAAGGCAATTCATCGGTTTTAGGGCATATTCTCCCTCTTCTACCCTGGTAAAATACATAAGCTCCCGATAATTCTCAAGGTGTCCGGACTTCTCCCATAATTCCCTCTTCAGAATCTGAGGGCCCATGACGATGTGGTACCCCCGTCTTAGGTGCTCCTTCTTCTCGAAATCCTCTATGATTGTCCTGAGAAGCGCCCCCTTGGGATGATAGATTACCAATCCGGCTCCAGCCTCTTCGTTGATACTGAATAGGTCTAACTCCCTGCCCAATTTCCGATGGTCACGCCTTTGAGCCTCCTCTATCTTTTCGATGTAATCCTCGAGGGAACCCTGGTCGGCAAATGCCGTTCCGTAAATCCTTTGCAACATTTTGTTCCGTTCGTCCCCCCTCCAGTACGCCCCTGCTATGCTGAGAAGTTTATGGGCCTTGATTTTCCCCGTCGACGGGATATGGGGGCCCCGACAAAGGTCTACGAAATCGCCTGATCGATAGATGGAGACGAGTTCGTCATCTAATTCCTCTAATATTTCGACCTTATAGGTTTCCCCTTGCCCTTCAAATAGCTTAATGGCCTCGGCTTTGGAAATTTCTTCCCGAATAAAGGGAATATCTCGCTTGATGAGCTCGGCCATCTTCTCCTCGATCCGGGAAAGGTCATCGGGAGTAAAGGACCCTTCGTAGTCGAAATCATAGTAAAATCCTTTTTCGATGGCAGGGCCGATGGAGACTTTAACCCCTTTATAGAGCTCCTTGACGGCATAAGCCATTACGTGGGAGGTGCTATGCCGTAAGATATTCAGTCCATCCTCGGAATCCAAGGTGACAAAATCCAGGGAGCCGGAATGTTCCACAGGAGTATTCAGATCGACCAGCTGTCCGTCTATTCTCCCCGCTACGAGTTGATCCACGGAATCTTTTCCCAATGCCTTTGCCAATTCTGCACTGGTCGTGTCCTTATTTACTCGCCGTTTGGACCCGTCCGACATGGTAATCGTTATCTGCTCCATACTTTTTTTCTTCCCAAGAAAGCAAGAAAAGGCATCATTATCGGGCCTCGCTAATGATGCCTTTTCAATCAATATCAAAATGCCTGAGCGAAATACAGATTTAACCTCTCAGGAGAAACGAGGCTTAAAATGGTAGGCACGGGCGGTTTCGAACCGCCGACTTCTACCGCGTCAAGGTAGCGCTCTCCCCCTGAGCTACGTGCCTACAAAAAACGTAAAATCTTTACCAATATTTCCAGCAATTGTCAAGCACTTTTTGTATAAGATGGTAAATTTATTTGGAAAACATGTCAACCCTTGTTTTTTGGAGCTTGCTGAGTGCTCACTTGTCCCTTCGCTTCGGTGCTCCGCGGTCTGTTGCCCAAATTCCCTTTCGCTCACTGAAAAGAATTTTTGACCATTCTAGAGTTCGCTTCACTGCAAATCCAAAACTCGCC
>DAOVGJ010000117.1 GCA_030672465.1 Pseudomonadota bacterium
CTCAGGGGTTTGTTCCGATTGTGCTTCTTGAGCCTGTAGATTCTCTCAATGGCTTCTTTGTTGAATAGGTCACATCCTATCCCATAGATGGTATCGGTGGGATAGCCGATCACTCCTCCTTTTTTCAATACCTCGATGACCCTTCTGATCAACCTGAGCTGAGGGTTTTGGGGATTGATACTGATAATCATGAATCATTCCTCCTTCCGGGTCCGCATCACCTCCCTCATTATTAAAACATTATCAAAAAATTTTCCCGTTAAATCAAGGCATTCTCATGTCGAATTTCCCAAATTTCTGAAGAATACCGTTGTCCCTGAGCGTAAGGTGCTGGAGAAGTAGGGTACCCAGTGAGGGTGAGCAGGCCTCGACCTGAGCTCGGCCGAACGGCTTCGTTGTGAGTCTTCGACCCTGAGCTCCATAAAAGGATGGGGTCTCACGAGGGCAAGGGCTCCGCTGGGAATTGCACCAACGGATAGACTGGGCAAATCAACGGGAGAAACGCATCAAATACCTCTCCACGGAGTGTGGGAAATGGGGATAGTGGTTTTTCGAAAACGCCATGGCCATCCCAAATTCATCGACGATCTCATATCTGGGTTTTGTCCGATTCGCACCGAACGAGCGCCGGGGCAACGAGCTGACCGAGGGGAGGTGTATATAAAGGGTACCGATATAGATGCACTTCCTGGATAATACATCGAAATAGATGGATAACGGTTCAACCGTGTTGGCCTGACCACCGGAAAATCTATAGACCCATTTCCATAACCTATATTCCCCAGGGGGTAACCTCAGGCAGAAATACCCATCCCCCCTAAGATAGTGCGAAACCCTCAACTCGGAATGCCTCCCCCTGATGAATATTCGAAAGGAAGCTTCAGTTGATGGGTCTATTCGGGAAATCTCCCAGGATTTTTCGGCGCCTTCCTCCACTACCCCAATCCTGCCAAGAACGACCGAGTCACCCCCATGATTTCCATAAAAGTATTCGGTCTCCACATTTTTAATTTCCCTCACGCAGGACAGGACGCAGAGAACTCCCAGGATAAGACAAATCCCTATGAACTTACGGCCCATTACCATGGAATGAATCCAGCGGAATGCATTCCCTATTTCCTCCACTTATAGGCATATTCCGCCTCAAAGTCAAGGTGCCACTGATTTGAAGTTTCCTGAGTTTCTCGGGAACACCGTTGTCCCTGAGCGAAATGGGCTTATGCCATCCACACGGAATGATGGAATGTTGGAGTATTGGAATAGTAAGGAGGGGCGAAGCCCCTAAGTTCTTTCGTTCCCCTGGACCCATTATTCCAATATTCCACTACTCCAATATTCCAGTTGGGATATTCCAGTTGTGGCAAAGTCCCTGAACTCCTATGGAACAAATAGGTTAGAAAAATACTCCCAAAAAAAATCAGGAAACTGGTTTATTTATGTCAAGACCATTGATCGATTTGACGTGGCCAAATTTCCTGGTATAAATGATAATAAAGCATTGATGAAAGGAGGAACCGAAATGACAAAAACGAAAGGAATGGTATTGATACTGTCCGCGATTATCACCTTGGCCTTTCTGAAGCCCCCTCTTGGCCAGGTCGGGAAATTGGCTGCCCAGCAAAAACCCGACCTGCCTACGATTCAAAAGGTGGTGATTTGCGAGAGGGTTGAAACCCGCGCTCCCAGGGGAATCAGACAAGTCTACCCATCCTCCGTTGGTATGCTCTACTGTTTTACTAAGCTTACGGATATCCCCTCTGAAGGAACCATCTATCACATCTGGTACCACGGGAACAAGGAAATGGCCAAGGTGGAGCTTTCCGTATCACCACCTCAATGGAGGACCTACAGTTCAAAAATCATCTTACCGAGTTGGAAGGGCAGTTGGAGAGTGGAGGTTGTCTATGGGGATTACGTGTTAAAAACTCTCGCCTTCGCCATCCAATAACGATATCGCTGGATATCCGTAATTGGGGACTCGAAGCGAAAAGGGTTCTCCACAACTTGGCCCGAAACGGAATGAAATAAAAACCGATGAAACGCGATGCGGGATTTATCTCTCCTTCGATTCGACATAGTGCCTTAGGATATCCGTCTCCGTGATGAGGCTAACCAAATTGTCTTCCTCAATCACCGGGAGGCACCCAATCTTTTTCTCCAACATCACCTTTCCCGCTTCCTCAATGTCTGCCATGGGGGAGATGGTGAAAATGGCACAAAGGGTCAATGGGGAAATAATAAAAATAAAGAAATGAATATCGGAGTTCAGCTTATGGAAATTCTATTTTACCTTCAACGTCGTAAAGAAAAGTCCGATGATAGTTTTGGCATCTCGAATCTCGCCCCTTTTGATCATCTCCAATGCCTCTTCCAATGCAATGGGTTTCACATCCAGTATTTCGTCCGTATCGAGATTTTGGCGGCCCGGGGTAAGGCCGGTAGCCAAGAAGATGTGAATATGCTCATCTGAATAGCCGGGCACTGGGTAGATCTCACCTATTTTTTGGAATACGTGAGCCCGATAACCCACCTCCTCGGGAAGCTCCCTTTTGGCGCATTCAATGGGGCTCTCCCCTGGATTTATGGTTCCCGCGGGGACCTCCCAAAGAAACTGTCCCACGGCATGCCGATATTGCTTGATCATGACCACCCTACGGTCGGCAAGAAGAGGGACGATGGCTGCAGCCCCGGGATGATGGATAATTTCTAATTCGACCGTCTCCCCATTGGGCAACGTCAGCCGCTCTTTGGAGAGGCGAAATACTTTACCTTTATGGAGATCCCATACCTCATGCGGAACGATACCCATCTCATCCTCCTGAGTATTACAAACATGCTCTCCAACAACCCATTATCCCAATTTCGTGAATTCGCCGCCCTTGTTAAACATACGCTAAGAGAGGAAAATAGTTAAAAAATCGTTTTATTTCACCAGACTGTATAAAATAATCAAGAAATGGTTTTATCTTTATTAGATTAACTTCCTTAAATTTAAGAATTTTTTTATAAGAAAATTTCATTTTCCCTCTTGACAATTGGCATATTTAGTGATAAATAAAAGATAAAATACCAAATATTGGGGGAAGTTAAGCCATGAGCTATATCATCTGCGGAAAACGAAAGGGTAATCCCAAGGTCAACGTCGAAGTTTGCAGGAGAAAATGTAAGCATGCCAACCAATGCAAATCCTACAAGGAATACCTCGGCATTGCCCAGACCCTCCAAGAGGAAAAGGACAATTTACGAAATCATCGTATTTCACCTTGATCTCTACCCTTCGGTTTGTATCAGCCCCCCTTCTACTCCCTAAAAACCTTTGCCGAATCTCCCCCACAAAGACTATTCCGGGGGAACCCCCCAATCCCCAAACTCATATTGCAGGATGCTGAGTATGGCCACTCCCGCCGTCTCTGACCGCAGGATCCGGGGTCCCAGACCCACGGGGATGAATCCCCTCTCTCTTGCTGCGGAGATCTCGCCTTCGCAAAAACCCCCCTCAGGCCCAACGAGGAAGAGGAATTTCCCCGAATTCTTATCGATTTCCCTCATCCTTTCTTTCAAGGAACTCCCCTCCTTCTCCCAGAGAATCAACTTTACAAAATCACGAAAGGGCGACTCTAAGATTGACCCGAGATCACGGATACCTTCAACCCGGGGGGGAATAACCCGCCCACACTGTTTAGCCGATTCTATCACGATCCTCTTCCAACGATTCCATCTCCTCTCCGCCTGTTCCCCGCCCAATATCGGAATCGTCCTCAACGAAATGAATGGGAAAATAGCCGAGACACCCATTTCAGTGGTTTTCTGGAATACATAATCCATCTTATCCCCCTTCAAAAGGCCTTGCCCTAAGGTGACATCGATGGGGGATTCCCTCCGGGGGGTGTTCGTCTTTCCGATTTTCACCGTTATCCGATGGTGCCTTTGGCTCTCAATGGTCCCCCAATACTCCATTCCCTTCCCATCGAAGAGGACAATCTCATCCCCCTCCTTTAACCTGAGGACCTTTTGGATATGCCTCGCCTCGGCTCCCGAAATCTCTATTTTATCTCCCATCCAGTGGGGGGTTTCCACATAGAAGCGCGACACTGATCTCCCTCATGCCTTGTTTAAAACCACACAGGCCCAACCGCCTTCCAGGGATACCTCCGCCAAGGCAAAAGACCCGTTGGGGAAGAGTTTTTTCACGAGGTCCACCTCTTCATCTAAGAGTCCTGAAAGGATGAGGGTACCTCCAGCCGAAACCCGGTCCATCAGGTGATACCTCATCTCCTCGATGGTCTTCGCATCGATATTTGCGACAACCACATCGAATTGTTCCCGTATCTGAGAGATGGTTGCTTTTCTCACTCGAATCCTCCCCTTCAATCCATTCATGCGAATATTTTTCCTCGCATTATCAATGGCCCTTTGGTCGACGTCTGTACCCGTGACATGCCGCGCACCCAATTTGGCCGCCGCAATACTGAGAATCCCCGATCCCGTGCCCGCATCCAAGACCGAGTGAGGTGTTTTCCCGCCTCTCCTTGGGAAATCACGTATGCCGGTAAAGGCTTTTTCCAGTGCCCGAAGGCAAAGCCGCGTGGTTGGATGAGTCCCTGTTCCAAAGGCCATTCCCGGCTCGATATCGATGACGATCATCTCCCTCGGCCTTAGATTGATCCATGGGGGTTTAACGACAATCCGGCTTCCCAGCTGGGAGGGCTTGAAGAAGGCCCTCCAGCGCGTCATCCAATCCTTATCAGCTATAGGGTGAACCTCTACATCAGATGGGCAAATCTCAGGGAAGAATTCCCGTATAGCCTCCAAATAGCGAGAAATGGATCGAGCTTCAAGCATGAGCGGATAGGGAAAATAGGCTTTGATTATTTCGAACCCCTCTTTCTCCTCTGCGTCTTCAAAAACAATCCCGCTGGAACCCCTTTCCATAAGGAAATTGGCCAAGGCCTCCTGGGCCTCCTTTGGAATGGTAACCCTAACCTCCCCCCATTTCATCATGGGCGCCATATTCCTCTTGTTTCGACGTCCCCTTTTCGTAACTGCCAAAGGGCTTTGGGGGTTCATCTTATCACACAAATGGATTTCCTCAAGGAGAAATCCCACGTGGATTTAAAAGGAACCAAAATCCACCGCCTAAATTTGGAGACCTGAAAATAGAAGTGAGATTTGAATTTATCACTAGAGTTCACAATGAAAAATGCCCGTAGAGCGAACATTACGAAATTTCTGGGAAACCCATTTCCTTGACAATTCATGGAGGTATATCCTATAATTTCACTTAAAAATTTCAATAGTTATGTTTCTGGAGTTTCCTGAGTTTCAAGGGAACACCGTTGTCCATGAGCCAGTTGCGGCAAAGTTCCTGAGATCCTATGGAACAAAGGGGTTAGAAAAATACTCCTCATAAAAGTTAGGAAACCCCAGTTATGTTTCCCACGGTGGAATGAGCCTGCTTCGTTAAGAGATGGAAATTCAACGTGAGATTATTTATTACCTTCGAGGGCATAGAAGGAAGCGGTAAAACGACGCAGATTCACCTGCTGAGGGATTATGTGGAACGGAAGGGATATCGATGTCAAATTACCCGTGAACCTGGCGGTTGTCGAATTGGGGATAAAATCAGGGATATTCTCATGGACTCAAGTAACGAAAACCTGACGCCCCTGAGCGAATTACTCCTCATCATGGCCAATCGTGCACAGCACGTTACGGAGGTGATCGAGCCCGCCTTGAGGGATCAACGAATTTTGATCTGTGATCGGTTTCACGATGCGACGGTGGCCTATCAAGGGTTTGCACGCGGAGTGGCCCTCGATTTGATCGAGAGGCTCAACCAAACAGTTGCCGGGGAGCTGAAACCTGATCTGACGATTTTACTGGACTGTCCGGTCGAAGTAGGGCTAGCGAGGGCTAGGGAAAGAATGGCGAACGAAAACGTATCGTGGAAGGAGGGCAGGTTCGAAGGAGAACAAAGGGATTTCCATCAGAGGGTGAGGGATGCCTATCTCACAATCGCCAAAGCCGAACCTCACCGGATTAAGGTCGTGGATGGATCACGGGATGAGCATACCGTTGAGCGGGAAATCCGGCAACTCGTTAGTTCCTTTCTGAAGTGAGTCAGGTGATAACCTCGTAAAAAGTCAAAAATGGGACGGCAAAGTAAAAAGTTCCAAATGCAAGGCTTGCGAATCTTGAGGAATGAGGCGTACTTACAGTACGTCGCAATGACGAAAGATGAAGTGTAACGCAGCCCTTCGGCT
>DAOVGJ010000248.1 GCA_030672465.1 Pseudomonadota bacterium
GCTCTCTGAAAAGACTTTTTGACCATTCTAAGGCTCGCTTCACTGCAAATCTAAAACTCGCCTTTCAGGCTCAAACATTAGATTTGCGGTCGTTTCGCTTCGCCAAGAATGGTTACCAAAAATTCTTTAATATCCGCTCCAGGGGATTTGGGCAACAGCCCTTGAAGGCCTGACCCCCTTTTTTTGCTACAGTTTCCCAGAGATCAGTCATTTTTTCTGGAGTTTCCTGACTTTTATTGACAGTATTTTTGTAACCTATTGATTATAAAACATTTTTTATCTTTGATAAGGGAACATCATTGTCCCTTCGCTTCCATGCCTTCGAAGTGACCCTTTCGGGGTTCGCAGGCGGGGAATACTTGCCCCTTCCAGCCTCTAAAGGGCTGGCCTTCCCCTCCCTGCTCACCCTCGATGGGACCCCACTTCTCCAGCAAATTACGCTCAGGGACAACGGTGTTCCCTTGAAACTCCGGAAACTCCAGTCATTTTTTTTTCTTGACAGGGCCTATATATTGTGTTATTAAAGAAAAAAACTACAATATATAGGTAAAAAGTTGTTCATAAGCTCACACATTCGAAGCTATAGACGAGGGGTCAATTCATGGTTTTATCGTATCGATGAGGAGGAGGAATGAATAAAGGACAATTCGTTCATCTGCATCTACACAGCCAATATAGCCTTCTGGATGGAGCTATTCGATTCGAGGAACTCTTCGCATTGGCCAAACAATATAAGATGCCGGCGGTAGCCTTAACGGACCATGGCAATATGTTCGGGGCCATAGAGTTTTACCAGAAGGCCATAAAGAACGGTATCAAGCCCATCATAGGGTGCGAGATATATGTGGCACCTCATAGCCGATTTGATAAGGGGTCGAGGGATGCGAGCGAAGGGTCCTATCACATCACCTTATTGGCTAAGAATAAACCGGGATATTATAACTTAATCAAGTTGGTCAGTCTGGCCCATCTCGAGGGATTCTATTATAAACCCCGGATCGATAAGGACCTCTTAAGGCAATATAACGATGGATTGATCGCCCTGAGCGGTTGCTTAAAGGGAGAGATAGCTACCTTGCTCGATAGGGGGGAAGAGGGCGAAGCGGAGAAAATAGCCCTTGAATACTCGGAGATATTCAACCGGGATCGATTCTTCTTGGAGATCATGGAAAACGGGGTGGAGAATCAAGGGGCGATAAACGAGAAATTATGCACGATGGCGGATAAACTTTCTTTGCCCTTGGTAGCGACCAGCGACTGCCACTACCTGAGGCCCGAAGATGCTAGGGCCCACGAGGTCTTGCTGTGTATTCAGACGGGAAAGACCATCAATGACGCGGGTCGGATGAAGTTCTCAACGGATCAGTTCTATTTCAGATCCCCCGAGGAGATGGAGACCCTGTTTGCTGGTCGGGAAGAGGCGATTAAGAATACCCTGGTGATTGCAGACCAGTGCAACCTGGAATTGAAATTCGGGGAATACCATTTTCCCAGGTTTGCCGTTCCGCAAGGTGAGTCATTGGATTCCTATCTTGAGAATCTCGCAAAGGAGGGATTGGAGAAGAGGTTATCCGAGATGGGAACGGGCGAGGGAGCCATGGCCCGAGGACCCGAGGAATATTTCACAAGGCTGGGGAAAGAGCTCGCGACCATCAAATCCATGGGTTTCTCCGGCTATTTCCTCATCGTCTCCGATTTCATCAATTATGCGAAAAAGAGGGGGATTCCCGTTGGCCCTGGAAGGGGGTCTGCCGCCGGAAGCCTCGTTGCCTATTCGCTGGGGATTACCGATCTCGACCCCCTTCGTTATGGACTCTTATTTGAGAGGTTCTTAAATCCCGAGCGAATCAGCATGCCGGACGTGGATGTCGATTTTTGTATGAAGGGAAGGGATGAGGTGATTCGATATGTCACCGAAAATTACGGAAATGACAACGTCGCGCAAATCATTACCTTCGGTAAGATGCAGGCCAAGGCGGCGATCAGGGATGTGGGTAGGGCCTTGGATATGCCCTATAACGAAGTAGACCGGATTGCGAAGCTCATCCCAAATACCCTGAATATCACGCTGGATCAGGCCCTGCTCCAAGAGCCAAAGCTCCGGGAGTTGATGGACTCCGACGAGAGGGTAAGGTCATTGATTACCACCGCCAAGTCCCTGGAGGGTTTGGTTCGACATGCTTCCACCCATGCAGCTGGTGTGGTCATATCCAATAAGCCCTTAATAGAATATCTTCCGCTTTACCGCGGGCAGAACGGCGAAATTATCACCCAGTATGCCATGGGCGATGTGGAAAAGATTGGATTGATTAAGTTCGATTTTCTCGGGCTCAAGACCTTGACCGTGCTGGATAAGGCGGTGGAGATGATCAATCGAAATGGGGATAGGGAGATCGATATCCACCATCTGGATTTAGGGGACAAGAAGACCTTTGAGCTCTTGGGTTCCGGTGCAACGACGGGGATATTTCAGTTGGAAAGCTCGGGAATGAAAGATCTTTTGGTCAAACTCAAACCCGAGTCCTTCGATGATATCAT
>DAOVGJ010000012.1 GCA_030672465.1 Pseudomonadota bacterium
TGTGAATTTCTTCATATTCTTCAAGACGAGTTTAGCCGCATTGATCCCAGAGATGATCACCATTGGTATACCTCCACCGGGGAAGGTCCAATGGCCTGCCTGATAGAGATTGGCAATGGGTGTCTTCTGGCTACGAATCCTTGAGAATTCTTTTGCGGATAGGTACCAACCCATGGCAGCGCCGTGCGTATTTAAGGTCGTTCTCTCGTATGTAAGGGGTGTTGAGGCATCCCGGACAATGATGTGACTGGTTAGGCCAGGGATCACCTTTTCCGTGATGCCTATGATCTTTTGGGCTGTCTCCTCCTTGATTTTTGTATAATGGGGACTTATGTTTTTCCCATCTTTAAAGAGTTCATAAGGGACAAAGGTAGAGACGGCGACGGTATGCTTGCCCATTGGGGCAAGCATCGGGTTATTTATACTATCCATACGGATCGTCATCCTCCCCTTTTCGATATCAAATCCCTCTCCGTAGTCTTCCTCCCATGGGTTTTTATTAATTGTGGGGTAGTAATGGATCAGGGCCCCATCAAAGCCCATCTGCACCAGATCGAGATCCACACCTAAATAGAGGGTGAAGGTTGGTCCTGAGAGCTTTCTTTCTTGGAGCCTCCTTACGAACCGATCAGGTAATAGATGCTTACCTATTAAATATTGAAATGTTGAATGGCCATCCCCATTGGAGATGACATGTCTGGATTTAATCTCCTCTCCTCCCTCAATCTGAACCCCCCGGGCCTTCCCTTTCTCAATCACGATCTTCTTTACAAGGGTGTTAAAGGAGATCTCCCCACCGTAAGCCCTGTAATATTTGAGAAAAAGCTGAGGCAACGCCTCTACCCCTTTGTCTTTGATGTGATAAAAGTTCCCCTTTATGGCCCACATGATAGGACTTACACAGGTAAAGACGGAGGAATCCTTGCGGGCACCAAAGCTGAGGAGGTATTTCAAGAGAGGGTCTTTGAAGAAAGAGTCCAGGACTTCCCGGCCCGTTTTGCTACGATACCGGAGTATTTGCGGTGCCTTGATAATACCCTTATATAATAGCTGAAACTGTTTTCTGAAGCTGATAAGGTCAAAAGATTTGATGGAAAGGCCCTCGATGCTTTTAACCAGCCTCTTCCATTCCCTTATATATGCATGGATAGAGAGTCTCTCCCTGGGGAAGAGGTGGATTAAATCCCTCTCGAAGCGATCGATATCGGTGGAGAGGGTGAGATGGAAATGGGGAGTAATTATTCGGCGCTGGGGGTCTTGCGAGTAAAATTCGATCTCAGGAGGGAGACCCAAGGTCTGAAACGCATCTTTCATCTGACCATTGGGACCGAATTCATTGAGAAAATGGACGGCAGGCGCGAAGGTAAACCTATTGCGTTTGAAATTCTGACAGTAACCACCAGGTTTTGAGGATTGCTCACAGATCAGTACCCTTAGCCCCTCCTTAGCCAAAAGGATACCACAGCTAAGTCCCCCCATCCCTGCACCGATGATTACTGCATCGTAGTTAGTTCCCATATGCCCCTTGCCCGTACATGGTACTATAAGGGTTTGAAGAATTCAAAGAATATTTCAAAAATCATTTGAGTTAAAGGGTATTGGCTGGAATTCTGAATGTATCTAAAGCTATAATATTCTACACAGTCATAAACCGTTAGCACGAAAAGGGGGAAGGGCTTTTTGGTTCGTTTGTGATTCGTAATCAGCAGGGTGTCGGTTCACATTTCGATTGCTCACTCTGAAATCTTCGTCCCTGGGGGACGGCCAATAGCCCTTTCAGGCCCGAATGGATAGCTGGAACAATGTTGTTCGATGGTGATAAAACCCCAGGAGGTAGCTGAAATGGGAAGGATCTACTCGGATATTACGAAGACCATTGGGAAAACTCCCCTGGTTAGGCTCAATAGTGTTACCAAGGGGATCGATGCGACCATTTTGGCCAAACTCGAGTTTTTCAACCCCCTGTCCAGTGTCAAGGACCGAATCGGGGCGAGCATGATCGAAGCCGCCGAAAGGGAAGGCTTGATCGGGGAGGAAACGGTGGTCATTGAGCCAACGAGCGGCAATACCGGTATCGCCTTGGCCTTCGTGTGCGCAGCGAAAGGGTATCGGTGTATTTTGATCATGCCGGAGACCATGAGCATGGAGAGGCGGAAATTGCTCAAAATGCTGGGAGCGGAGCTTGTCTTGACCCCTGGATCTGAGGGGATGCCGGGGGCGATCAGAAAAGCAGAAGAACTCGTGGCTCAGGTTCCCAAGGCCTTCATGCCCCAGCAATTCAAAAATCCCGCAAATCCCCAAGTCCATCGGGAGACGACCGCCTTGGAGATATGGGAGGATACCGATGGGAGGGTTGATGTATTGGTAGCAGGCGTTGGAACGGGGGGAACCATTACGGGGGTGGTCGAGGTAATCAAGGCAAAAAATCCCGCTTTTAAGGCCGTGGCCGTTGAGCCGGCCGATTCCCCGGTCCTATCTGGCGGAAAAGCGGGACCTCACAAGATTCAAGGGATCGGGGCGGGATTCATCCCCGAGATCCTCAACAGGGAGATCATCGACGAGATCGTGACCGTATCCAACGAAAATGCCTTTACGATGGCCAAGAGACTGGTCAAGGAGGAGGGAGTCTTGGTTGGTATCTCCTCGGGCGCAGCAGTCTGGGCGGCCTTGGAGGTGGCTAAACGAACGGAAAACAGCGGGAAGATATTCGTCGTAATCATCCCCAGTTGTGGGGAGAGATACCTTTCTACTCCCCTCGCCGAGGAAGTTTAACCTATTAAAGGGCTCAGAGCCTTGGGAACAGTTCAATCGGCATGCTGTTG
>DAOVGJ010000259.1 GCA_030672465.1 Pseudomonadota bacterium
AAGGATTGTTCTGGATATATTCTCTAATCTTGAATAAAGCAGCATCGTTCCTTATCACATGCTCATAGTAATTCCTCTGCCAAAATTTCACCCCCGTATTTCTGCTAACCAAAGCCTTAAATGTCCTTACTACCTCTGGTCAGCCCTCCTTCATCCCCTCAAAGATAAAAATTAGATGCAGATGCGTAGACATAAGGACATACCAGTCTATTTTTAATCCAGAAAATCGCCCCGGCACAGAGAGTAAAATCCGCTCTACAACCTCCCTAAGTCGCCTGACATTAGGTTTCCCTCTGTAGGGGCTTGATTCATCAAGCCCGCCAAGCGGGTTCAATAAATTGAACCCCTACATTCCTTATCTCTTTCCTCTTTGGTAGTTTCCCTGTGGGTTCGATAAATCGAACCCCTACATTTCTGCCATCATCCATCTTCTTCAATTTTGTGAACGGCTAGGACTCTCATGGGGACACGGGTAAGCCATGGTATATAACTACCTGATAATTTCAATACACCCTTTCATGCGCTTTTCATAATTCTTTCGTATCTCGTGGGCTTCGATGACGCTGATGGGGGAGAACCGAATCCTATCTCCAGGCTTGGCTTGCCCTAGGTCATAGACATCCACGCTGATGGCCGTTGCTATTTTTGGGTACCCTCCTGTGGTCTGCCTATCTACGAAAAGGATGATGGGAAGGCCGTGGCCAGGGACCTGTATGCTCCCGAGACAGGTGGCATCGGAGATGATATCGGCGCCTTTTCGATGTTCGATCACCGGGCCCTGGAGGCGATAGCCCATCCGATCCGATTGAGGGGTAATCGTATATTCAGACGAAGTAAAGGTCTCGATTCCCTTCTTCGAAAAGTAATCCTCCTGGGGCCCCATGATGACACGGGTTTTCCACTCCCTTCCATAATGGGGGATGAACTCGTCGTTAAGCCTACACAGTGGAATTCTTGAAAGCCGGGGGCCAATATGGAGGCGATCTCCCTTTCTCAACGGCCTCCCTTCCACCCCACCAATCCCTCCCCGGATATAGGTGGATTTGCTCCCCATGATATCAGGTACCTGAAGTCCTCCGGCGACGCCGAGGTAGGATCGAATCCCATCGCCAACCCCGGAGAAGGAGATCTCCGAATTTTTTCGGAGGGAGACCGTTTTCCACATGGGAAGAGAAGATCCATTCACCTTTGGCACGAGGTTCCCACCCGTTATGGCGATCACCAGATCTCGAAGCGCCAGGAGGCGGAGCCCAACGAAGGTAATCTCGAGACAGGCCTGGCCTTCGTCGTTTTGGACCAGACGATTAGCCAGCCGCAGTGAGGTGATGTCCATTGCTCCCGCCGTGGGCATCCCGAACTGTTGATATCCCCTGCGGCCCAAATCTTGAATGGTGGTAAAAGTCCCACCGTGGAGGATCTCAAGGGCTTCCATAATTCAATAGATCCACGTACTGTTTTTCGTCGATGGGAATAAACCTCACCATATCACCTGCTGCCAAGAGAAAGTGGGGAGGCTGAAGGGGGTTGAACAGTTTGAGGGGAGTCCTCCCGATGATTCGCCACCCTCCTGGGCTCTCAATGGGGTAGATACCCGTTTGATTTTCCGCAATACCCACTGAGCCGGCTGGGACCTTGATTCTCGGCGTTTTCAGTCGGGGGGTCGCTATTATCTCCAGATTCCCCCCTAAATAGGGAAACCCAGGGGTAAATCCGAGCATGTACACGAGATAATCCTGGGAGCTGTGAATACGGATTACCTCTTCAGGGGTCAATCCTTGGTGATTGGCAACGAAATCCAAGTCGGGCCCGAATTCGCCACCATAGAGCGTTGGGATTTCGACCCTTCGATGTTCTGGAATGGCGCCATGGGCAAGGTTTTTTTCGATTCCTTTCAGCTGGTCCGTGAGATCCTTAAAGTTGATCACCAAGGGATCATAGGCAACCAGCAGCGAACGGTATGAGGGAATGATCTCATCAATTCCTTGAATTGTGGCCTCTTCGACAGCCCGGGCCATAGCATAGACTCGATGGTGTATGTCTGGATGGATCTCATTTCCGAACTCGATGAGTAAACCTTCATCCCCTGCTGGTAAATACCGGGCCTGTCGATACATTATCTTCCTTCTTATGAGACCTCTAAAAAACTCGCTCTTCGCTGCCCAAAAATATTTTTTCGACATTCTCAGAGAATTCCGGCACCTTGTTTTCCTTATTCGAGGGGTTATTGGAGCATGACAATTGACGAAAAAATCTTTGATTCGCACTCAGAGCTCGTTTTTCCAGTTTTTCAGAGATCTCTCTAGAGGAACTTTCCCATGGGGAGAACCGCAATCCCCGCCCCTTCGAGACTCCCCCGAATTGCTCGCGCCAGCTCAACGGCCCCAGGGGTATCACCATGTACGCAGATGGAATCAACCTTCAAGTCGATAAGGTCCCCTTCGATGCTCTGGACCTTTCCCTCCTCCACCATCCGAATCACCCGTTCGGCTACCCG
>DAOVGJ010000086.1 GCA_030672465.1 Pseudomonadota bacterium
GAGGGAAGGAGGGGGAATTATGTGGATATCCCCGATTTCATCGATGAGAGGCTGATGGGTGCCCTCAATAAGAAGGGGATTACGCAGCTCTTCTCCCATCAGGGGATAGCCCTCGAGGCAGTGCGTGCGGGAAAGGATATCGTGGTGGTCACGCCCACGGCTTCGGGAAAGACCCTCTGTTATAACCTCCCCATCCTCAACGATAAGCTGAGCGATCCATCCGTTAAGGCTATCTATCTCTTCCCCACAAAGGCCCTATCCCAAGACCAGATGGCTGAGCTTCAGGAGTTGGTCAGTGCTATGGGAGAGCCCATTAGCACCTTCACCTATGATGGGGATACCCCCCAGGATGCTCGAAAGGCTGTTCGGACTCAAGGGGACATCGTAATCACCAATCCGGATATGCTCCATACCGGCATCCTTCCCCACCATACCAAATGGATCAAGCTCTTTCAAAACCTGAAATACATCGTCATCGACGAGCTTCACTCCTACCGAGGAGTCTTCGGCTCCCACATGACCAACGTGCTCCGCAGAGTAAGGCGCATCTGCGATTTCTATGGCTCAAGACCTCAGTTTATCTGCTGTTCCGCCACCATTACCAACCCCAGGGAGTTGGCGGAGAAACTGGTTGAACGCCCAGTTGAACTCATCGACCAAAACGGAGCCCCCTCGTCGGAGAAGGTCTTCCTCTTTTACAACCCCCCGATAGTCAATAAGGAACTGGGGATTCGGGGGAGCCACCTTGGTGCTGCCAGGAACCTCTCGTACCCATTTATCCAAGGGGGAATTCAGACCATCGTCTTTGCCACGAGTAGGCTCAACGTGGAGGTATTAACCAAATATCTTAAAGACCGAGTGGAACGGGAAAAAGGGGATAGGGATTTCGTCAGGGGGTACCGGGGGGGATACCTCCCCAAGGTCCGCAGGGAGATCGAAAAGGGGCTCAGGGATGGAGAGGTGTTGGGGGTAGTCACCACCAATGCCTTGGAGCTTGGGATCGACATCGGAAGGTTGGATGTCTGCATTATCGCGGGGTATCCGGGGACCATTGCCAGCACATGGCAGCAGGCGGGCAGGGCGGGGAGGCGATCGGGCCTCTCCCTGGCGGTTTTGATCGGACGAAGCCTTCCCCTGGATCAATTCATCATGGAAAACCCCGACTATTTCTTTGAAAGATCCCCTGAACATGGCCTCATCAATCCCGACAACCTGCTCATCCTCCTCAGCCACATCAAGTGTGCGGCGTTCGAGCTTCCCTTCAAGGATGGAGAGGGCTTTGGGAGGGAGAATCTCCATGAGATACTCGAGTATCTGGAGGAAAAGGGGGTTGTCCATCATCTGGGGGATCGGTGGCATTGGACGCAGGATAGCTATCCAGCCGACGGGATCAGTTTGAGGAGTGTATCGGAGGAGAACTTCCTGGTCATCGACGCCACTGAAAGCGCAAAGGGCAAAGTCATCGCCGAGGTCGATTTCACCGGCGCCCATACCACCTTGTATGAAGGGGCCATCTATATTTGTGAATCGGAGCTCTACCAGGTTGAAAGGCTTGACTATGAAACCCGAAAGGCCTACGTCAAGCGATGTAAGGCCGGCTACTATACGGATGCCGTAAGCTACACCGATGTTTCCATCTTGGAGGGGTTTGAGGAAAAAAGGGAGTGCGGAACCTCGGTGGAACACGGAGAGGTAGCCGTATCCACCAAGGTGGTGGGATATAAGAAGATCAAATTCTATACCTCGGAGAATGTGGGATATGGAAAAGTCCATCTCCCCGATCAACAGATGCACACCACCTCATACTGGCTCACCTTTCCGAAGAGGATTTTGGATGACATACCTTTCAATCGGTGGGAGATTATCGACGGAATACTGGGCATTGCATACGCCCTCCATTATGTCGCTTCCCTGCACCTGATGTGCGACATCAACGATATCCAGCGGTGTGTAGGGGATCGGGGAGCCCGCTGGTTTATGAGGTTACCCAGGGAGAGCAGGGGCGTTTACAAGTCAAGCACCGGGATGGAGGAGGTTCCCATAGAGGGCATCGATCCCTTCGAACCCACACTTTTCATTTACGATAATTACCCAGGAGGGGTGGGGTTTAGCCCCCAGCTTTTCGATGGACATAGAGAGATTGTGGAGAGTGCGTTCAGGCTGATCTCCCGTTGCGGCTGTCGATCTGGGTGTCCGTCATGTGTTGGACCCACAGGGCAATTGGGGACGAAATCCAAAGGTGTAGCCCTGTCTCTGCTTGAAAGGGCCTTGGAGACCAGTGAAGATAAGGGATAAATTGGATTCCCACTTCCTCCGGAAAGGGGATGAGGAGAGGGCCGCGGCACTGTCCGATTTGAGGAGGCGGTTAGATCGACTCGTCAACTCCAAAAAGGCCCGGGTCAGCGGCGAGGGATATGCGGCTGAGGGGAAACCCATTGAGGAACTGTTGGAAGGCCAATTCGTTCATACCCCCTTTGGAGAGATATTTGTGGCAAGGGAGACCTATGGGTCCGGCTATCGGCACGGGGGGACCCTCCTGGGGGACCTGCTGGGAGTACCCCACTATCCAGCCCATCTCATAACTAAGGATGCAAGGCTTAAGGGTATCGACTTTAGCCGGACCCTCTTCCTCGATACGGAGACCACGGGGTTAGCGGGGGGAACGGGGACTTATGCTTTTATGGTCGGAGTTGGCTCTTTCCAGGGAGAAGGGTTCACCGTCCAACAGCTCTTTATGCGAAACCATTCGGAGGAGAAGGCAATTCTCTCTCTCCTGGAAGGACTATTGGATCATCATGATTTTCTGGTGACCTTCAACGGGAAGAATTTCGACATCCCCCTTTTGGAAACCCGGTTTATCCTATCCAGGCTGGAGTCTCCTTTGGCCGATAAACCAAACTACGACCTGTTGTTCCCCTCCAGGAGGATTTGGAAAAGGGCATACCATAACTGTCGGTTGACTACCCTTGAGGCGCAGTTGCTGGACATCGACCGGGGGGACGATATCCCATCGGAGTGGATTCCCTACCTCTACTTCGATTTCGTTAGGACCGGGGATGCCCGTAAGATCAGCCGCGTGTTTCACCACAATAGAATGGATATCCTTTCCATGGTAATCTTGGTCCACCGAATCCATTTGACCTATCATGATCCTTCGGCAGCCAACCCGAGAAGGGGGGTCGAGCAGTTGGTTCTCGGAAAGTTGTTCATGGAACACGGACTGTTTGAGAAAGCCACCGCTTGCCTCGAGGAGGCCCTAAAGAGATGTGATGAGCCCTTCTGGTGGGAGGCGATGAGGTTTCTCTCCCTGGCATATAAGAGGAGAGGTGAGTGGAAGAGGAGCGCTGCCCTCTGGGAGGATATGGTCTCTTGGGATGGGAGGAGAAGTTCTTTTCCCTATGTCGAGCTGGCCAAGTATTACGAGCATAAGGTAAAAGACTATTCGAGAGCCCTGGAGATGGTTCGAAAGGCCTTTGAGATAGGGGATTGTCTTGGCTTGTCGGAGAGAAAAGCCCTCCTCCACCGGCAAGGAAGGGTCATGAAAAAGGAGAAGAGGGCCCAGCGCAGGAGTTCCTGAGGACTCCATCTCGTTCCCTTACCCCACTTGTAGTCCAGCTTTGCAAGGCCAATCATTGCTGGTAACTTACTCCCATTACGCGATTAGTAGTAAGTTATATTGTCATAAGCGAACACCATTGTCCCTTCGCTCTGTGCTTCGGGGTCTGTTACCCCTCAGCAGGTCAAGGTTGACGGCTTCGTAAAAAGTCCATCTGCCGTTCGACATGCTCACGGCCCTGAGCAAAGCCGAAGGGCGGCGTTGCGCTTCATCTTTAGTCACTGCGGCGTACTGGTAAGTACGCCTCATTCCTAAAAATTCGCGCGCCTTGCATCTGGAGCTTTTTACTGTGCCGTCTGATTTATGACTTTTTACGAGACCATCAAGGTTGAGAGGTTGGAGGTTGAGGAAAAAGCGGGGGCTGGCCTTCCCCTTCCGTTGGGCTGAGCCCCTCGGTCTGCCCTCGTCCAGCACATTACGCTCAGGGACAACGGTGTTCTCGAGAGATTCAGCGAACTTCCGCTTGCTTTTCTATTGACATCGAATCCCGGGTTCTTATATTAGTTAATATAATACATGTATCCTCATCGATTATTTCCTCACCAATGAAAACGAGCGTATCAGGTGCGTCAATACCGAGATTATTGGCTTTCTTCGATTGGTTGGT
>DAOVGJ010000169.1 GCA_030672465.1 Pseudomonadota bacterium
AATTTTAGATTTCGACATCTCAATACGTACGACCAGTTTTGGCGTGATTTTTATAAATTACTTTTGGGACGTGATACTAGTAAGTACGCCTCATTCCTCAAGATTCGCAAGCCTTGCATTTGGAGCTTTTTACTTTGCCGGACCATTTTTGACTTTTTACGAGTTCATCAGTTTTGGCCTACCGAGCGATAATCCCTCAGTCCCATTATCCATGCAATCGAGGAAAAGGAGAAAGAAATTCTTGCATAAATGAACACCCTTGTCCCTTCGCTTCCATGCCTGCAAAGTGACCCTTTCGGGGTTCGCAGGCTTCGTCGTGAGTCTTCGACCCTGAGCTCAGACCGAAGGGCTCAGCCGAACGGCGGGGAATACTTGCCCCTTCCAGCCGAGTTTGGGTACTGCCGTTATGCGGTGCCGTAGTGTTGCGGTTTGAAGGATGTAGTTGCGCTCATGGACAACGGTGTTCCCTTGAAACTCAGCAAGCTCCAATCATAGATTGCTTGACTTAACTTTAGGAATGAGTATAATATCTTTCATTTTAAAATCTAAATGTTCTGAGGGGGCAGGGGAAAATGGCGGAAAAAATCGTGAAGGGGGGATTTAGGGCCACTTTGGCCCTCATCATCGCTATCATTGCGCTTATCTTTTCCATCATCAGCTATCAGCGCACGGGGGGGTTGGTTGGCCTGAGCAACCAGATCAAAACCCTGCAGAAAAAAACGGACACACTGAAGAAAGAGACCATCCAGCAGGTGGAGAAGTTAGAGGAGAAGACCAAAAGGCTGAAGCAGGAAACCGGCGAAGCCCTTGAAAAATTGGGAAAAACGCTGAGATTTGAAAAGACGCGGGAAAAAAAGTAATTCCTGAGGAAAGGATTCCCCTATGCCAGTTAAAACTATCGTTTTCATCGTCTTAGCCATCCTGATCGTCATCTTTACCATCCAAAATACCCAGGTTGTCCAGATTAAGTTCTTCATATGGGAAGCCTCCATCTCCAGAGCGCTTATGCTCTTGAGTACCCTTTTTATCGGCATCATTTTTGGATGGCTTCTCACGTGGACGGGTTACTCCCAGAGGAAACGAAAGGGAAAGGGAGAGGAGAAAAAACCGATCATATGAAACGTTCGAGAGACCGAAGGGGGGATAACGCCTTCCCTCGGGAAGCGAGCATTTTGTGGAAGGGCTCAAGGGTTCCTCTCTTGGCTCTTTTATTCTTTCTTTTTTAAGGAATACCCCTTTGTCTAATTCACAATGAGAGGGAAAGAGCCATGAATTACTTTAAACTCGTCATCCTTGTTTTCATCTTCATCTTAGCGGTTTCCTTCGCATCGGAAAACACTCAATCCGTCACCCTCCGCTACTATTTTAACTGGGAGACCCCAACCTTTCCCATGTACCTTTTGATGTTTATTCCCTTTTTCATCGGTATCGTGATAGGGAGCCTCGTCGGCTTTGGCAGCCGCTTCCGCCTAAAAACCACCGTCAAAAACCTCCACAAATCGAAGGGGGAATTGGAGGAGAAGCTGAAACAGGCCAAAGAGGCTCAAATCTCCATGGAGTACGAAACCCCGATACTGGAGGAGACGCCAACGGATACGGAGGTAATTCCCACCACATAATCTGCGGCCAGATGGGAAACCCTTCTGAGGACTCCGAAAGGAAGTTAAACCAAAGGGCCCAGAATCACCTCTAAACAGGGCAATAAACCAAGTAAATCATGGGAGACGGTAGAAGCCTCCACCAACTCAGAAGCGACGGGATGGAAATCTTTATCCATGCCCTGAAGGCGGTGGATCCCATCGAAGCCGTCAAGAGATGCCTGAAGGTGGAAGGGGATGATCTCACGGTCAATGGAAAAACGTATTCCCTTCAAGATTATGGCCATATCTACGTCGTTGGGGCAGGGAAGGCCGGGGCCTCTATGGCCCTGGCGGTAGAGGCGATCCTTGGCGATCGAATCACAAAAGGGGTCATCAACGTAAAATATGGATACCTCTCCGAACTGAAAAGGGTCAAACTCAACGAAGTTGGTCATCCCATCCCGGACGAAAAGGGGGTCTCGGGGTCCCAGGAAATCGCCGGACTGCTTGAACGACTCGGTGAAAACGACCTGGTGATTTGCCTCATCTCCGGAGGAGGATCCGCCCTGTTACCCTCTCCTGCCGAGGGAATCACTCTCGAGGACAAACAGAAGATGACCAACCTTCTTCTGGAATGTGGGGCGAACATCAACGAAATCAATGCCATCCGCAAACACATCTCTGAGCTCAAGGGTGGAGGGTTGGCCAGGCTTACATACCCATCTACCCTTATCACCTTAATTCTATCCGATGTGGTCGGTGATCCGCTGGACGTCATCGCGTCAGGACCCACCGTTCCCGACAAAAGCACCTTTGGCGACTGTATGGCCATTCTGAAAAAATATAATCTCCTGGAAAAAGTCCCCCAATCCATTAAGGGTCGAATTCAGCGGGGCGTCAACGGGGAAATCGAGGAAACGCCTAAAACTGGGAGTCCCATATTCGAAAAGACGCAGAATGTGATTATCGGAAGTAACATCATTGCGGTCAAATCGGCGGAGCAAAGGGCAAGGGAATTGGGATATAATCCCCTCATCCTCTCTACTTCCATAGAGGGGGAGACCAGGGAAGTGGCCAAAGTCCATGCAGCTATTGCAAAGGAAATCGTAAAAACGAATCATCCCATCGGCCCACCCGCCTGCGTCATCTCCGGAGGGGAGACCACGGTGACTATTCGGGGCAAAGGCCTCGGGGGAAGAAATCAGGAATTCGTCCTTGCTTCTGCTTTGGATATCCAGGGATTGAAGGACGTCGTTGTCCTCAGTGGCGGAACCGACGGGACCGATGGCCCCACTGATGCGGCCGGGGCAATTGCCGATGTCGATACCGTTAGGAGAGCCCGTGAGTTGGGCTTAGACGCCAACGTCTATCTCGAAGATAACGACTCATACCACTTCTTCGAAAAACTCGAAGACCTCCTCATCACCGGCCCCACCAATACCAACGTAATGGACCTCCGGTTGATCTTGGTGGGATAGATCAAATCTGATGGTCTCGTAAAAAGTCATAAATCAGACGGCACAGTAAAAAGCTCCAGATGCAAGGCGCGCGAATCTTTAGGAATGAGGCGTACTTACCAGTACGCCGCAGTGACTAAAAATGAAGCGCAACGCAGCCCTTCGGCTTTGCTCAGGGCCGTGAGCATGTCGAACGGCCCTTCGGCTTTACTCAGGGCCATGAGCCTGTCGAATGGCAGATGGACTTTTTACGAAGCCGTCAAGAATGGTTAGCCAAAATTCTTTAATGATCGCTCCAGGGAACCAGGGCAACAACCGATTCCAAAATGACCTTATGGGTTCGCAGGCGGGGAATACTTACCCCTTCCAGCCGATTTTGGGTACTGCCGTTATGCGGTGGTGCAGTGCTGCGGTTTGAAGGATGGAATTACGCTCAGGGAAAACGGTGTTCTCCAAAAACTCGGGCCACTTACACTGTTGAGACAGGTAGGGTCCGTATTAGATCGTCCGGAGAATGTTTCGGAGGGATATTTGCGATTTAAGCCAGAGAATGCATCTATGGCGGAATCGTTAAGGGTCCTTTTCCTATCGCCTGAGGTGGCTCCCTTCGCCAAAACAGGAGGGCTGGCCGATGTCGCCGGTTCGCTGCCAAAGGCCTTCAAGGGAATGGGATGTGATATCCGTGTGGCCATGCCCTACTATCGAATGGTGAAGAAGGGGAATTTCAAAGTCACGGTGCTCTTTGAAGACGTAGAGATAACCCTTTGCGGACAGACCCTCAAGGACGACGTCTTTTCCTCTGGAGCGGACGGGAGCATCCCCCTCTATCTCATCAACAAGGATGAGTATTTCGACCGGGAATACCTTTATGGAACGCCCAAGGGCGACTATCTCGACAATGTGGAACGATTCGTCTACTTTTCCCGGATGGCTTTTCTCCTCTGCAAGATGCTGGATTTCCAACCCCATGTGTTTCACTGCAACGACTGGCAGACTGGCCTCATTCCCGCCTATTTAAGGACTATATATAAGGAAGACCCATTCTTCTCGGGAACGTGTTCCGTATTCACTATTCATAACATCGCCTACCAGGGAATATTCGATGAGAAGAAGTTGAAGGTCACGGGACTTCCCAGGGAAGTCTATCATCCGGGCGGTATCGAATACTGGGGGAAGATCAACTTCCTCAAGGCGGGTATCGTCTTTTCCGACATCATCAATACCGTAAGTCATACATACAGCCGGGAGATCCAGACCCCGGAATTCGGCCACGGACTGGAAGGCGTTCTCGGCGATCGGAGCGATCACCTGTACGGCATCCTCAATGGGGCCGATTACGGGGAGTGGAACCCCAAAACTGATCCCTTCATTGCGGCCAACTACGACGAAAATGATCTCTCGGGAAAGGCAAAATGTAAGGAAGATCTTCTATCAGAGTTTAACCTTCCGAGCTCTTTGAATAAGCTTCCCATTCTGGCTGTCATCTCCCGTTTAGCGGATCAGAAGGGACTCGATCTGCTGGCTAAAAGTATGGCAGACCTCATGAAGACGGATCTGGGCTTCATCCTCTTGGGAACGGGGGATGAAAGGTACCACCGGCTCTTCAGACGGATCGCCAAGGATTATCCAAAAAAGGCCGGCATCAAGATCGCCTATGACAATACCCTGGCGCATAAGATCGAGGCGGGGGCGGATCTCTTCCTTATGCCCTCCAGGTACGAGCCCTGTGGCCTCAATCAGATGTATAGCCTCAAGTATGGAACGGTTCCCCTCGTCAGGGCAACGGGTGGCCTCGACGATACCATTCAGGGTTACAATCCAAAAACCGGGAAGGGGACGGGCTTCAAATTCCAACGCTATAGCCCGAGGGATTTCCTCGATACAGTTCGGAAGGCATTGGCCGTCTATCGGGATAGGGAAAACTGGAAAAGGTTGATGATCCGGGGGATGAAAGTAGATTTCTCCTGGCAGAGGGCGGCCAGGGAGTATATGAACCTCTACAAAATGGCAATGGGTAAAAGGCCAGGAAGATAATATGAAATGATACCGAGCCGTTTCAAAAATTTTACGCTCCGCTTCTTGACCCCAGAGAGGACCCTCATTCTTAGCTTCCTCATCATGATCCTTGTGGGAACATGGCTGCTGAGCCTCCCTTATGCCGCGAGGATAAAAACGTCCTCGTTCATCGATGCCCTTTTTACGGCAACCTCAGCGGTGTGCGTAACGGGGTTGATTGCGGTTGATACGGGAGGTTTCTATTCTCAGTTCGGCCAAATAATTATTTTGATCCTCATTCAAGTGGGGGGATTGGGGATCATGACCTTCTCCATATTCTTCTACCTCCTCCTGGGACGGTCCATAGGCATTCGGGATAGAAGAATCATTCAGGATACCTTCTCCCAATTCCCAATAAGGAATATTTATGTGCTTTTGAAATCCGTTTTTCTGTATACCATCATTATTGAATTTGTCGGGGCCCTTTTCCTCTTTATAGGATGGAACGGACACTTACCGCTGATGACTGCTCTCTATTTTTCCCTCTTCCATGCCATATCGGCCTTCTGCAATTCCGGGTTCTCCCTCTTCTCCGATAGCTTCGTAGGTTTTCAGAATAATATCACCCTTAATCTCTCCATCACCTCTTTGATCATCTTGGGGGGATTGGGCTTTATCGTCTTGAAGGAGATCGTCGATATCGGGCTTCGAAGAAACACCTCCCTTCGGATTTCCCTTCATTCAAAAGTCGTGCTGACAACATCGGTAACGCTCATCGTACTGGGCACCCTTTTCATATTCCTCACCGAACGGGATAACAGCCTTCTGAATCTTTCCTTGGGTGAACAGGTCCTCACCTCCTATTTTCAATCGGTCACCAGTCGAACGGCGGGGTTCAATACCCTTTCCATGATGAGCCTCGGTAATGCCACCCTCTTTGTTCTCATCATCCTCATGTTCATCGGGGCCTCTCCCGGCTCATGCGGAGGGGGGATCAAGACCACCAATTTGGCCACGCTGGTCTCCCTGGCCTTCAATCGATATAAGGGGAGAGAGCGGGCAAACCTATTCAAGCGGACCATACCTCACGAGACCGTTGCCCGCTCCATTTCCATCATATTGGCCTCCATTTTAGCCGTAACCATTATAACGGTTTTTCTCCTCGTAACCCAGCTGGGCGACATCAGCCATACGGAAAGTAGGGGCTTATTCCTCGAGTATCTCTTTGAAACCGTATCGGCCTTCGGGACCGTGGGCCTCTCAATGGGCGTAACGACCAAACTCAATTCGGCCGGCAAACTGATCATTATCGCCATGATGCTCCTCGGTCGATTGGGCCCTCTTACTCTGGCCTTTGCCATGGCGCGGAGGACGAAGAAGACCGAATTCCAATACGCCGAGGAGAATATCATCGTCGGATAGAAAGGAACGAAGATGGGGAAATTCGTAATCATCGGCTTGGGAAATTTCGGGTTCTACCTCGCTAAGAGCCTTTCTGAAGAGGGGAAAGAGGTCATCGCGGTGGACCGGAATAAGGAGAGAGTACAACGGGCACAGGAGTTTTGTTCTTATGCGGTCGCGGGGGATGCCACCGACAAATCCTCTTTAGAATCCATCGGCATCGAAAAGGAGGATTCGGTGATTATCAGCCTCGGGGATAACATAAGCGCCAGTGTCCTGGTTACCCTCTATTTGAGGGATCTAGATATTCAAAATATCTACGTTAAGATCATCAGCGAAGACCACGGAAGGGTTCTGGAAAAGATCGGGGCAAAGGAGGTCATCTTCCCAGAAAGGGATTTGGCAAAAAAGATGGCAAAAACCCTGTCATCTCCCAACCTCATCGATTACCTTCCCCTAACCGATGAATATACTATCGTTGAAATTGCCCCGCTCAAGGAGTTTATCGGAAAAACCCTGGCCGAACTCAGGTTGAGGAATAAATATAACATCAGTATCCTCGCGGTAAGGGGCCTCGTTCCGGAAACGCTAACCATGAACCCGGGGGGATCGTTTACCGTGAAGGACAGCGACATCCTCCTCGTTCTGGGAAAACCCGATGATATCGAAAAGATTAAGGTTTAGCTGGCAAGAAATCCCAAAAATTGATAGACCTCTTCCACGCTCTTGATGAAGTAGGAAGCCTCGCTCGCCTTTTTTCGAGGTGAAACCAGGACGGTAAGCCCCTGACCCTTCAATACCCTAAAGGCATCCTCATCGGTCTCGTCATCTCCCATATAAATGGGGTAAGGCTTTTCCTCCAAGAGGTGAACCGATAAATAGCCCAATATCCATTTCACCGCAGACCCCTTATCCCAAACCACATTGGGCCTTACCTCCAAAACCCTCTTTCCCCGCGTAACGATGAACATATTGGAGGCCAAAAATTTCTCCATCGCCCGGCAAAAGAACCTCTTCAAACGAGGGTGATGTTTAACCGGCACCATTCTGTAATGCACGCTCACCGTGAGCCCCTTATCCTCAACCAAGGCGCCTTCGAAATCCCTTAATGTCAATTTCAATATTTCGACTATTTCCTTTAACAACGGTTTCGCCCGTAGTGCACCATCATGCACATAGGCGATACTCGGTCCGGATATTTCCATGCCGTGATTGCCCGCCAGGACGAGGTCCTTGAGACCGATGAACTCCTTTAATTGTTCGATAGCCCTTCCGCTGATGATGCAGACGAAAGTTTTCCCATCTCCAAGAAGTGAAGCGATGACCTTCCTGTATTTGGGAGGCAGGAAGGCCTTTTGCGGATCCCTCACGATGGGGGTCAGGGTTCCATCATAATCCAAAAAGAAGGCGCGACGATCCTGAGACCTCACCTCCTCAATAATACCGTCTTTATCATCGAATAAATATTTCATCTCAAATAAATCACTGAATTATTGGAAAAGGAAGCTCTGAGCACGATATCATCCAGTGCTGCAGTGCTGCGGTCATGCGGTTGTGTAGTATGTTTTAAGATGCTTGAAAAAAGGTTTTGAGCAGCAAAGAGCGGCTTTTTTAGAGATCTCACAAAGAATTCTTGACCCGTGAGCGGTCAAAGCTAATCAACTTCCTCGAAGAAATCCCTCACCCAGCAGTAGATATCCCTTCTCTTACCCAGATCTTGCATCTTCTCCATGCGTCTCCTTTTCTCCCTCAAAGACATCCTAATGGCCTTATGGATAGTCTCGCAGACGGTTTCAATATCGTATGGGTTTACCAAGAGGGCCTCGGTCAATTCCTCGGCAGCACCTGCGAATTCACTCAATATTAATACCCCCTTCATATCCACCTGCGAGGCCACATATTCCTTGGCAATGAGGTTCATACCATCTCGCCCCGGCGTAATGAGGGCGATGTCGGCAAGCCGGTAGTAAGCCACCAATTCTTCCCGAGAAATCGATCTGTAGATATACTGGATGGGGGGCCATCCCTCTCCCGTAAATCGTCCGTTGATGCGTCCAATGGTCTCGTCCACCTCTCTCTTCATTACCCGGTATTCATCGACCCTGGTTCGGCTGGGTACGGCTACCTGGATGAAGAGGACCCGGTTTCTAAACTTACTGTGTTTCTCCAGAAAACGTTCGACGGCCAAAAGCCTCTCTTTTATCCCCTTGGTGTAGTCTAATCGATCGACCCCTAAGATTACCACTCGATCTTCGATTCTCCTCCGGTGTTTCTGGACTCGTTTGATTACCCGTTTCGTCAGGGCCATATCGTGAAAGGCGTCATAGTCAATGCTGATGGGATGCGAGCCCACCTTGACCTTCCTCCCCTCTAACTCAACGATCCCCCGTTCTCTATCCACGTGTCCATTGAGGATCTTCTCAACACAGTCGAGAAAGTTATCGGCGTAGTTCTTTAGGTGAAACCCAATCTTCTCGCTTCCCAAGAGCCCTTCCAGGATCGGTTTACCCCACGGTAGAACGCGGAAGGTATCATAGGGGGGAAAGGGCGTGTGGAGGAAGAAGTAAGGCCTTAAGTCAGGATTCTGGTAACGGATGAAATTGGGGACCAGGCAGAGGTGATAGTCCTGAACCCAGATGATATCCGACGGATTGGCTTCCTCCAGGATTGTCCCGGCAAAATAGGCATTGGTCTTGAAGTAGGTTTTCCAATCGGCACTACTGAAATGGATCATCCCGATGAAGTTATGGAAGAGGGGCCAAAGGGTCCTATTGGAAAAACTGTAGTAGTAGTGGCTGATCTCCTTTTCCGTTAAATTCACGAAACGGAGTTGATAGCTTCCTTCGCCCTCGGGTTCGGAAACGGTAACCCGCTTCTCCTTCATGGGGGGACCAGTTCCTCCGTCCCAACCAATCCACAGGCCGTTGGAGAGCCGGAGAATTGGATCTAGGGCCGTGACCAATCCGCCGCTCCCCTTAACATAGCGAATTCCCCTGGAAGTTCGAGAGGGATTATACGGAAGTCGGTTGGAGACAACGACCAGCCTCCGAGAGGCGAAGAGGTCGCTTAACCCACCCTTCATCTCCATTTGATACCCCCTTTTCTATCCATAGGGTTGTTGACACAAAAGCATCGAGGAAATTCTCTGGTTCCTTGAGCGAAATAAGTTTGCTTTTAATAACAAATACTTAGTTATTTCGTACCATTACAGGCATCGATTGTCAAGGAATTCGCTCGAGATCTCTTAAAGGTCGCTCTTCGCTGCTCAAGATATTCGCGTTCAGAGCTTCCTTATCCAGTTTTTCAATGATCTCCACGCCTCTCCCCACTTGCATTTCCCCCTCACGAGGTCAATATGCGTGAAATCGGTAATATGAGCCCGAAATTCCCAGGAAATAAAAGGACATTGTCTCATATCCCCCGATATGCCCGAGAAATTCCTTTGACAAGGGCGGCTAGTTTTAATACATTTATTTTGACACCGGTAAGGCCAAGTTATTGAAATCGATATCATATGACTATGACCCGTTTTGGGGTTTTAGGGCCTGATTAATAAAGGGACATGTAGATATGAATGTTCCCCTTTGGAGGACAAAACGGTTCGCTAATGGATTTTCGGGAAAGGCCCCAAACATCCATGAAAAGAGGAAATTTCCTCGATTTCCCGTAATGAAAACGGCCATTTGCTTCCGCTACGGGAGACAGATGACCATGCGAACCATAGATATCAGTCTGGGCGGATTAAAACTGGAGGCCAATTTCGATTTAATGATTGGTGAATCCGTGGATTTGGCCATTCCGACAAATGGCACGAGAATACATTGCAAGGGAAGGATCCTCGGAATCGAAGACTTTGAAAATAAGGTACGCGCCAGGTTGCGTTTCGCCCCCACCTCGGATATGGATTTTAGGGAATTGTCCGATTACCTGGATACCCTTTCTCGAGGAAAGGGAATACCCTTCCAAAGGGGGGTCATCTGTGGCCTATTAATCCTCTCGGCTTATATCGCTTACCTCATCGTCCGCACCTATTTTTTGCGGTGATTTATCGGCCGGATAACACGTTAACCCTTCCACATCCCTCCCGATATGGTCTGCCCGAAGCCTTCTTTGATTGCCCTCTGCAGAAAGATGTTCGCCGCTCTTTGAAGGGGAGTGGTCTCCAAATTAGCGGTCGGTGGTAGTACCAATACGGGGATGTTGGGAGGGAGTAGATGGAGCCGAGGGGAGCCTCCTCGCCAAGTTCATGCCCACCAGCGCACGTCGATGTCCGCGAAAAGGTTATCCCGCTTTTCGCAGTCCCCGAGAAACTCCCAGTCTCCGATGTGCAGCGTAACACCCCGGGCACGTTTTTGAACGAGATTATAGAGCCTCATGAAATCCTCGTAATGCTCCCTCACCCGGAGCTCGGCATAATCCCTTGCGCTCCATGTGCTGATGAGAAATGGCCAATCAGAGCTCTCCAGAAGCAAAAGCTCCCTGGCCATCTGCCGAACTAGCCTTAAGAGATCAGAATCGGAAGTTTTTGCGGCCCTTTGAGCCATCTCCTTCATCTTTCCCTCAGCATCATAAATGAGCTCCCACGTCCACTTGGTCCATTCATTGAACCATATCCAGTGGAACCCTCCCTCGCCCCACGATCCCTCGGGGAGGCTGATGATCTGTTGCGGGGGATTGTTATCCAGATACTCCCCACCCGTCGTGAGCTCCATCTCAGGGTCCATATCAATCCACTTGAGGACGTGATAAAGCCAGCGGGGTCCTTCGAACCACCAATGGCCAAAGAGTTCGGAATCGAAGGGGGCGGCTACGATTCCTGGGCTCCCCGACTCCTGTCGGTGCCGACTCAAAATTCCCTTTACCAGATCTTTGAAGTGACCCGCATTTTCCCTTATCCTATCATCCACCCATCCGGGATGGTATTCTTCCTTATGGGCGAGATCGGTTTTGGCACTGGTCACCCTCCAGTATCGATGCCCCCCGGGAAAGTGCTTCTTATGAAAGTCCAGGTAATACCCATCTCCCGGATAACCCCACTCTCCGCTCCAGACCTGTAGTCCCGTCTCCGGATCCCTGGTAAAGATAGCAACCGGTTTCTTCCCATCGAAGGAGGAGCTGACGAGGTAAACTCGGTGAGGAGACTTCACAATCCCCTTCGTCTCAACGACGTACTCCTGCTCGAACTGTTCCCAGAGCTGCTTCAAGGCCTCGAAACGATGGATATAGACCCCGATTGCCCTGCCCCCTCTCAAGAGATGTGAATCGACGACGAAATACTCGATTCCATCCTCATGGACAAATTCCTCGATGCCCTTTCTCATCCTCTCGCCACCAAACCCCTCGAGGGGGTACCTCCATTGATATCGGGGCCGGTAGGCACATTCGGGCAACCAAATCCCCCTGGGATGCCGGTCAAAGTATTTCTCGTAGGTTTCCACCCCAACCCTGATTTGGGCCTTAATTGCTGAGTCCTCACCGAGGAGTGGCAGATAGCCATGGGTTCCCGCGCAGGTGATGATCTCAAGAGCCCCTGTATCTTGGAGCCTCTTGAAGGCGGCGATCAGGTCGCCGCGGTATTTATTCTCAAAGAGATCCAAAGCATTGGCGAAATAGTCTTTCCACATATCGGCAACCCTTTTCATGTTGGACCAATTCCATTTTGCGAACTGCTCACCATCCTCCCTGGCCGCCTCAATCCTATTCTTCAAGTAGCCTCTCAATCCCTCCTTAAAGGCCGGGGCGGCCAACTGCTCGGCCAACACGGGGGATATACCCATGACCACCTTGGGTGGATGTCCCTCCTCGACCAACCGATTAAATACCTCTAGGAGGGGAATATACGTCTCGGAGGCTGCCTCATTCAGCCAATCCATGCCGTGAGGCCACGTCCCATGCGAAAGGACATAGGGAATGTGGGAGTGGAGGAAAAGGGTGAAAGATCCCAATTTCGCCATTTCCATTGCTCCTTTCCATTTTCGGGTTAAGATAACGAAATAGGGATTGCTTTGTCAAATTGCCTGCCCGAGAGTTCGGCAAAAATGGGCCAATGGAATACCGGAAAAAAGCCAGAGGTCAGTGCAAATTACGCTCAGGGACAACGGTGCTCCCTTGAAACTCCGGAAACTCCAGACCTTATACAATTGACTGCCATTTCCCTTCGTGATATTGAATCTTATCACATCCTTGGATAAAATCACTGTAGAATCCGTCAACCCCGGGAAAGGATTGGTATCTGGCTGAAGGGGGGCACGAGGGGCCGAGGAAACTCTGGGGCGAGAGGCCCCTCAATGAGGCCGAGTCGCGGGGCTTCGATTTGAAGACATTCCTTCAGCTCCTCACCTTTTTATCTCGGCAATCCAATCCCAGCTGTATTGAACGAGAACGATTGGCGAGAAGGAGGGCTTTGGAAATAGCGGAGAAACTGGACTGGAGCCGAATCTTTCCCCCTTAAGGGAAGGCATTATCCAGATATAGCAAAAAGGGTCCCGATCAAAGGCATCCGAAAGAGCGGCTCGCCATACATGTCATCAAATCGAAGAGGTGCTTAAAACCACCCATTTTGAAGATGACCGCATGAGGGAAGAATTATCTGAGATCGCGAGGGATTGTTCCGGGGCAAGTAAGAAAAACCAAGGATGGAGGGGTTAAGATGCGGAGATTGTCCGGATACCCGGATCTCAAATCTACCAAAGCCAAACTGCATGAGTTGATGGAACTCTTCTCCCCCGAGGACAGGCTGCTCATCCTCATCAAGCCCGACCCAGACTCCATTGCCAGCAATCTCGCCCTGAGGACCTTACTTCTGAAATCCATAAAATACGCGACAACAGGCTATGTTGGAGAAATAACCCGGCAAGAGAATATCGCCTTGGTCAAGCTTCTCAGTATCCCCATGCAGAGGATTGAGGAAATTGATTTTACCGAGTTCAATCGAACGGCGATTTTGGATGGCCAACCCCCCCACTTCAATCTCCTTGGGGATCATCACTTCGATGTAATCATAGACCACCACCCCATCACGAAGGGTTATAGCGCTTCCTTTCAGGATATCCGCCCCAGTTATGGCTCAACTTCCACCATCATGACCGAATACCTCAATGCCGCCGGGATCAAACCCTCAACCAGGCTTTCTACGGCGCTGCTCTACGGCATTAAGACGGATACCAACAATTTCGAACGGGATACCCGACCGGAGGATGTGTGGGCCTTCCGATACCTCTTTCCAAGAGCAAATAAAAATATACTCCACAAGGTCGAGCTTTCCGAACTCTCCCCGGAAATTCTCAACTACTTTAAAATGGCCTTCGATCGGATGAAGATCTTGAAAGACAAGATCTTCGTTCACATGGGTGAGATTGACAACCCGGATGTCTGTGTTCAGCTGGCCGATTTCCTGATGAGGGTGAATAATATCTCTTGGACGATCATATCATCCGTGGTCGACGATAATCTGGTGATCGTCCTACGGAGCGATGGATACCGTAAGAATGCGGGAAAGATGGCCTCGAAACTCTTCGGGGATTTGGGCAGCGCTGGAGGACATAGGTCATCGGCAAGGGCGGAAATTCCCCTGAGCAATCTGAAGAAGAGGGTACGGGGGTTGACAGAGGAAACTATCGAAAAATGGATAACACGACGGATTAAAGGGTATAGAACACACTAACTCCTGATATGAGGGCCCTTCGGATTCGATCAGGATGTAAGTATCGTAAAAAATTTCGCAATTCCCCTTGTCGGCTCATATCAACCCGGGACCCGTGGAGTTTTCTCCCTCAATGGGGTGAGTTCATTTTTCCTTGAGGGAATTGAATAGGTCATTCGCCTCCTCAACAGAGGCATTTTCATGAACAATGGCCCGAAGGGCTCTCATCATGGCCACCGGGTGTTCATGCTGCCAAACGTTTCTCCCAAGGTTCAGGCCGGTAGCCCCTTTTTGCATTCCATCATAGACAAATTCGAAGACCTCCCGTTCTGTCTCACACTTGGGCCCGCCTGCCATGACCACAGGGACTGGGCAACCATTGACAATCTTGTCAAAATTTTCGCACCAGTAGGTCTTCACCACCGTAGCACCCAGTTCAGCCGCGATCCGGCAGCACAGTCCGAGGTAGCGGGCATCTCTCTTTTCCAGCTCTTTTCCGACAGCCGTAACCGCCATGACGGGAATTCCATAGTCTTCACACTCATCCACCAGTTTTCCCAGATTCAAAAGGGAGTCGTGCTCATACTCACTCCCCACAAAGATCGACATGCCAACAGCGGCCACATTGAGGCGGACGACCTCTTGGATCGACGTGGTAATTCCCTCGTGGGAAAGGTCATTTCCGACGATGCTGGTCCCACCGGAGACTCTCAGAATAATGGGCGGGCTGTTCCTCGGATCAACACA
>DAOVGJ010000196.1 GCA_030672465.1 Pseudomonadota bacterium
AAGAAGTCGCCCACGTCGGCCAGCCTGCTTCCCCCGTTTGGACAGGCCAAAAGGATGAGCCCGTCGATTCGCCTCCTTTTTTCGGGGTGATCTTGAATCCATTTTCGCGCCACCAGCCCCCCTCGACTATGACCGATGAGGATCAAACGGGCTCCAATGCCGAATATTACCTCCGATTCCGCCACTATTCCATTGAGCTCCTCTACTGCTAGCGCGATGGGCCCAAAAGGTTTGCCCTGGGTCCAGGTTAGCAGGTTATACCCCCTATCCTTGAGGACCTCCCACAATGAGGGCGGCCTGATGGACAGCCTCCTTAACGGAGTAGAAAGGCAGTAGTTCCTCAACTGCCACAATGGAAAGTATGGGGGGGTAGGTCTTCCCCGGTAATCCGCCAGCACGTAATCAAAGGATATTTTCCCCCTCCCGAGGAATTCCTCATAAGGATTGGTCCAGCTCTTCTCCGTTGCGCCGAAGCCATGGATGAGGATGAGGACGGGTTTTCCCTCCGCCCCCTTCCAAACCCGTAGTGCAAAATCTAGGGCCATCGGATTATCTCGATCGTCCCAAGGATGATGAGGAGAAAATGCTGATCAACCAGTCTTCGGATTGATAGGAAAGGGTTTTCCCCCTTGGCCACCCTCTTTTGGGGGCTCGATCTGTCTCGCGGGCATGGACATCCCCGCCGACATGATCAACTTAAAGGCATCTTCGATGGTGATGTCCAAGGGAATGGTCTCTTCTCTCGAAACCAGGATATAAAAACCGGAGGTCGGATTGGGGGTCGTGGGAATGAAAAGGTTGAGGAAATCCCCTTCAATCTTTGAGGCAAGCTCCCCCCTGGGCGATCCGGTTACGAAGGCAATGCAGTAGGTCCCCTTTCTTGGGTATTCGACCAAAACGACCTGACGGAATTGGGAGGACCGATCCAGAATAAAGGTCTGGACGATCTCTTTCGCCCCCGTATAGACGGTCCTCACCAAGGGAATTCTTGAAAAAAGGGACTCGATTCCATCCAGCAACTTCTTGCCCACGAAATTTGCCGTGACCAAACCGACAAATAGGATGAGGGCAACTGTTAAGATGATACCCAGTCCGGGAATGTGAAAGGGGAGATAGGTATTGGGGTTATATCGGAGAGGGAGGATACCAACAAAGCGGTCCGCCGTGGTGATCACGATTTTCAAAATAAAGATGCTCAGGGAAATGGGGATGAAGACGAGCAACCCCGTTAAAAAATATTTCTTGAGTACGGCCTTCAACCATTTCACCAAAAACACCTCTAACAACGGGAACTCCGAATTGGTCAATACTAATACACATACCGGTGGATTGCAAGAGCACTGGGGCCATTTGGGGCCGCCGGGGGGCTGGACTTTTTGCGTAAACTCATGTATCTTAACCCCTGACGGTCGGGGAGTAGCGCAGTCTGGTAGCGCGCTTGCTTCGGGAGCAAGAGGTCGGGAGTTCAAATCTCCTCTCCCCGACCAATGATTTCAAGGGGTTAGCCAACTGTGGTTGACCTCTTTTTGTTTAATGTGACACTTTTGTGACAGGTACCAGTGTCTTCCATGCAACGCCCCCCGGAGGGGGGCAAATTCGGTATGGCACTCTCCGAGGCGGCCGCTTCCTCATCCCCGGGGCGCTCCTTTTCCAGACGCGCCTCCACCGATGCTCATTGAGGGGGGGAAATTTCTCACGGGAAATAATTCATCTTGAAACAAACCAGAGCTATTGCTGACCCCTACCTTTTACTTTTGACTGTGAATCGGATCTCTTGGGGATTGAAACTAGTTTATCTTTGTAGCACCATAGTTCTGACCAGAGTCAATAGCCTCTTTTTTCTTACTACGGTTAACCTTCACAGATACACTGGAAGAACCAGTATTACCGAATGCATCAGTCGCAATAACTGTAATCACGTATACACGCCCATCACCTTCGTCAGATCTTTCAGCCCTTAAGAACACTCTACCATCATCTGTGATCTCAGCGTCGGGGGAATGCTCAGGACCACCAACACCAGGAGCTGTTGCATTGAGTTGTTAGCAACGTATATGCCGTAAGTTTGAAAATCTGATTAAAGCTTAAATTTCCTTGGAATATCTCTCATTTCCTCGCAATCTCAAAAATATCCCCTTGATATTAATGAAACATTTTCTGTATTTTTATTTGAACACCTATGTGGAGGTGAGGCTATGGTTAAGCGGAAAGAGGCTAGCTATGTTATTAAGTCTGTGAATAAAGCATTGGATCTCTTGGAGCAATTCAAGGGGGACAGGGATGAACTGGGGGTGACCGAACTGAGCCAAAGGCTCAACCTCCATAAGAACAACGTCTTCAGGTTGTTGGCAACCCTCGAGACGAAGGGATACATCGAGCAGAATAAGGCCACCGAAAAATACCGACTAGGGCTGAAAAGCCTGGAGCTGGGTCAAACCTTTATCAAACAGCTTGGCTTGGTCCGTCCGGTAAAGCCGTTCCTGAAGGAAATCGTTGAGGAATGCGATGAAATGGCTTATTTAGGGACTATTCGGCAAAACTCCGTCCTCTGCTTGGATGTGGAAGAGGCGAACCAGATGGTGAAGGTGGCCAATCGTGTCGGATGGAGGCTTCCCATCCATTGCACCGCCATCGGCAAGGCCCAGATCGCTTATGCAACTGAAGAGGAGTTGGAAAAGCTGAGCATCTTAGAAAATATGGAGAGGTTTACGCCCAATACCATCGTCGATAAGGCTGAGTTCATAAAACACATCAAAGAGGTGGCTAAACGGGGATATGCCCTCGATAATGAAGAATACAATTTGGGAGTACGGTGTGTCGGTGTTCCCCTCAGGGACTATACGGGTCGAGTTGTGGGGGGAATCTCCGTTTCCGGCCCATCCTTTCGGATGACCGACGAGCTATTGAAGGAAAAAATTATTCCCGTCGTCAAAGATGCCGGCGAGAAGGCTTCCAAAAGGCTTGGATTTGGGGCTTAGAACGAATCCATCCTCATTAAAGGATTTTGGTCTCCCATTTTTATTCCTTTTCCAACAAACCATGCCTGTTTTTTTGAATTTCTCGGAATGCTCTTCCAGGGGATGGTGCTACCCACTTAACACCCATCTCTGAGATCCTGCTCTGGATTTAGGGAGGTAATTCTCTTGAACTGTCCTGCGTTTCCGGGGGGACTGTCACCGAATTTGTAACCATCAATCGTTCAAAATAGTGTCGAGATAATCTTCTTTAACTCCTTCCTCTATATACTTGCCGATCAGCTGGTCAGGTGTAATTTTTTTAATTTCAGAGATCTTTTCAAGCTCTTCCCAGGTTTTCTCCCTTACTTCGACAGTGTAATATCGCATGATGGTTTATCCTTTCTCTTGGCAGGTGTGTGGGTTCCAGCTTGTGGAATTATAAGCAAATTTTGTTCCAAGCACATCAGATATCGTTACCTTTGTTTGACGGCTCCGTAAAAAGTCCATCTGCCGTTCGACATGCTCACGGCCCTGAGCAAAGCCGAAGGGCGGCGTTGCGCTTCATCTTTAGTCACTGCGGCGTACTGGTAAGTACGCCTCATTCCTAAAGATTCGCGCGCCTTGCATCTGGAGCTTTTTACTGTGCCGTCTAATTTATGACTTTTTACGAGACCATCA
>DAOVGJ010000149.1 GCA_030672465.1 Pseudomonadota bacterium
ATTGGAATGCCCGAATTGATCGTTATCTTGGTCATCATCCTCATCATATTCGGTGCCGGGAAATTGCCGCAGATCGGAGAGGGAATTGGAAAGGGTATACGGAACTTCAAAAAGGCGACCAAGGGCCCTGATGAGATTGATGTTACCCCGGAGAAGGACGAGGAAACGATCAAGAAAGATGAATAGATATTGAGCAAGGGGTTCGAAAGGCACCGCCTCATAAATGGCTTCATCTTGTCACTCCTTAACCTCTCTATGATCAACCTCGCATGGATCCCACCCTCACCAGAGGAAGTATCGCCTTCATCGGAATCGGCTCCAACGTTGGGGACAAGATAAAAAACTGCAGGCAAGCCATCGCCGAAATCTCCCAGCTCAGGCAAAACCGACTCATCTCTCAATCCTCCCTCTATAAGACGGAACCCATCGGCTACACCCAACAGGATTGGTTTATCAACTGCGTTATCGAGATCGAAACGACTTTTACCGCGTATGAGCTCCTTCATGTGCTGGAGGATATCGAAATATCTATGGGCCGGAAGAGGACCTTCAAGTGGGGCCCTCGTATCATCGATCTGGATATCCTCTTCTTCAATGATGAGACCATCCAGTGCGAAGGATTGACGGTACCCCATCCAGAGGTGCAGAGGCGTGCATTCGTCTTGGCCCCATTGTGTGAGATCGCTGCGGATTACACCCACCCCCTCCTGAAAAAATCCATTTCCCAATTGATGGCCCAATTGGGGGACGGAGGGGGAATTGAAAAACTATAGAACCTCTTTCGTTGCCATTCTCAAGGCTCGAATACCATGAGATTCCTCATCTTTTTGGGTTTGCTGATTCTCCTCTACTACCTGGTCAAGGGGTGGATATTTCCGTCGAAGTCGAGGCAGATGGACCGAAGTGGGGGAGAATGGGAATTGGACAGCGAGATGGTAAAGGACCCCCAGTGTAAAACCTATATCCCCAAGGACTCCGCCATTCGCGCCCGCATTGCTGGAAGGAACTACTATTTCTGTAGCAAGGAGTGTATGAGAAAGTTTAGGGCCGAGATGGAGGGAAATCCAGGAGAAGGAAAAGGAGGATGAAGCTTATCCTCGATATCGCCACCGTTCCCTATAAGGTTCTCCGACAGCTGGCTAAACATCCCCCAGCCGATGTGGGGATGCAACGATTGAAAAAAATCCAAAAAAAGGGGAGGAAATCTCCTCCCCATTCATTGCTCAATGGCGATCCTTTTCGGCTCTCCCCTTTTTGGCAACTTCAATGTAAGTATCCCGTTCTTATAACTTCCCCGTATTCCCCCGGGATCAACGGAGTCGGGAAGGGTGAAGGAGCGGCTGAAGGGACCATATGACCTCTCGACGAGATGGTACTGTTCCGGCTTTGCTTCTCTGCTCAGTGACCTCTCCCCCGTAATAGTTAAGACATCTCTCTCCACATCCACGGCAAGGTCATCTACATCGATCTCCGGGAGCTCAACATCGATAACAATCTCATCTCCGGTCTCGTAGATATCCACGGAGGGGGTCCACATCCTCCTCGACAGTACCTCCTCCCTCCGAGGTCGGGCCAGAGTCTCGCCGAAGAGCCTATTCATCCTCTCCTGGAATTCCATCAAATCCCTCAGGGGATCCCATCTCATGAATGTCATATCCATCACCCCCTTCCCCCCTCTTCCCAGATCTCAGGGAATCTTTCCAAGGGCAACTCCCCTATCCCCTGCAGTCCGGGCAGACATCGAGGAAATCCTTGGGAACTTTAGCCCTTTCCTTGATGTACTCAAGCTGGTACCATGGGGCGAAACTGCGGCCACATACCGTACATTTCTTCATCGGCAGGGTTCTCTCCCACCGTACGATGGTCCGTTCCTCCTCCGTCTCCTCCATTTTGATACAATCGACAGGGCAGACATAGACACAGGCCCCACAGGCAATGCAAGCCTTGGGATCCCGGAAGGGTGGCCCCATTTCCTTCTTATACCCCCGACTGAAGAAGCTGATGGCGTTGGCACCAACCACCTCCCGGCACACCCTTTCACACAGTCCGCAGAGGATGCACTCCTCCTGCCGCAACTCGAACCTGGGCTTCTCAATCCCCATCTGGGATGCCAACTCTTGGAGAGCTTCCCTGTCCGGGCACCTGGCCAGCAGGAGCTCTATAATCATCCTCCTTGCCCTCTGGACCTTTTCCGTATTGGTGAAGACCTGAATCCCTTCCAGAACGGGATACGTACAGGAGGCCGTCAGCCTCCTCCTGCCTCTTCTTTCTACCTCCACCAAGCAGAGCCGACAGGCTCCATAGGGCGATACCTCTTCATGGAAGCATAGATGCGGAATCTCGAAGCCATTTTCCAAGGCAACGGGCAGTATGGTGGTTCCCTCCTCCGCCTCAACCCCGACCCCATCAATGGTAAACTCAATCATCGTCTTCATTCCTCTCAGCCTTCCATCGAAATATTATTGGACCTTTACCGCATCGAATTTACAAGACTCAACACACATGCCGCATTTGATACACTTCTCCTGGTCTATCGTGTGGGGAACTTTCTTTGCCCCTGAAATGGCATCGCTCGGACAGGCCTTCCGGCAACGGCCGCAGGCTGTGCACAGCTCGGGATCGATGGTATACTGAATCAGCGCCTTACACACACCGGCGGGACACCGTTTCTCCTCGATATGTGCCTCATATTCATCCCTGAAGTACTGGATCGTGCTCAGGACTGGGTTCGGGGCCGTTCCGCCGAGGGCACAGAGGGAAGCCTCAGCCACTACCCAACCCAACTCCTCCAGGAGCTCGACATCGCCCCTCTTCCCCCTCCCTTCCGTGATGTCGTTCAAGATCTCGTACATCCTTTGGGTCCCCTCACGGCAGGAGGTACACTTCCCACAGGATTCATCCCTGAGGAAATTTATGAAATACTTGGCCACATCCACCATGCAGTTGCCCTCGTCCATGACGATCATCCCCCCTGAACCCATCATGGACCCCACCTCGGTCAACCTATCGAAATCTACGGGAAGGTCTAACAGCGATTCTGGAATGCACCCGCCCGAGGGACCCCCCGTCTGAACGGCTTTGAACTTTTTCCCCCCGGGGATCCCACCGCCAATGTCATATACGATCTCCCTCAGGGTGATGCCCATGGGCACCTCCACCAACCCCGTATTGTTCACCTTCCCCACCAGGGAGAAGATCTTGGTCCCCTTGCT
>DAOVGJ010000077.1 GCA_030672465.1 Pseudomonadota bacterium
AATTCTGACTTCCCCGAATCATCAGCCCAGCAAGGATTGGCTGAAGTTCGTCAAGACTTCCAGGGCCCAGACCAAAATTCGACAATGGATCAAAAAGGAACAGAGGGAAAGAAGCATCGCCTTAGGAAGGGAGATTTGCGAGAAGGAATTCAGGAAATTCTCCCTGAACTTGGCTAAATTGCTTAAATCCGGGGAAATCCAGAAGGTAGCCAATGATTTCGGTTTTCAATCCGTGGACGATCTTATGGCGTCGGTGGGCTATGGAAAGATCTCTTCCAAACAGATTGCCGGAAAGCTGATTCCTCCCGAAAAATTGGAGGCAGGGGACAAGAAAAAAGAGAGCCGAATAGAGAAGATCATTCAGCTCGTACAGAAGAAACCCCAAGATGCCATCCAAATCAAGGGCGTAGATGACATGATGTTCCGGTTTGCAAGCTGTTGTAATCCCCTTCCCGGTGATAGGATAACGGGCTTTATCACCCGGGGAAGAGGAATAACCATCCATACCGCCGACTGTTCTAACGTCTTGAACAGCGACCCCCAGAGAAAGGTGAAGGTCGAATGGGATGTAAAGCACAAACAAACTCACCCCGTCCGCATTCGTGTGACTTGCACGGATCGAAAGGGATTGCTGGCCGATATCAGTTCTTCCATCACCTCCAATAAGGCCAATATCACCAACGCTCAACTCAATACAACACATGATAAAAGGGCCATCTGCACCTTTGCAGTCGAAATAAAAGACTTAAATCACCTGAGGAAAGTAATTGTTTCGCTGGAAAAAATTAAGGGGATCGTTACAGTTGAAAGGTTAAAGATCTGAAGGCTGGGAGGACATTAAACCGCCTTGATTATTTTACCAGACCGGATGCAGCGGGTACAGACCCTCATCCTCACGACGTTGTTATTCTTCAGCACCCTCACCCTCTGGAGATTCGGATACCAAACCCGCCTCGTCTTATTGTTCGCGTGACTGACATTGTGGCCGTAGGAGGGGCCCTTTCCGCAAATCTCGCATACCCTAGACATGGTTTACCTCAATTAAAAAATAAATTTACCAAAAAAATAACAATCCCGCAACCCATATACGCCTGGAGTTTCCGGAATTTCAAGGGAACACCGTTGTCCCTGAGTGTAATGGGCTTATGCCATCCACACGGAATGATGGAATTTTGGAGTATTGGAATAGTGAGGAGGGGCGAAGCCCCTAAGTTGTCTCGTTACCCTGAACCCATTATTCCAGTATTCCACTACTCCAATATTCCAGTTGGAATATTCCAGTTGCGTCAAAGTCCCTGAGTTCCTATGTAACAAACAGGTTACAAAAATACTGTCAATAAAAGTCAGGAAACTCCAGATATACGCCCCTCCCCTCCCGTCTCACCTCATTGTCCGCCGGCCCTGCGATGATCCGCCGAGCAAAAGATCCTTAAGGGATAAGGAAATCTACCCAAAGCGCTTCGAAACCGCCTGGGCTGCCTTTATACCGGATAGGATCTCGCCCTCGAAGCCCAAATAGGGAAAATTCTCCCTGCACGCGAGAAAGAGACCTTCCATCGGGGTAATGGTAGGGAAAATTGCCTCCCCTACTCGAAAAGACGATGTACCACCGTATATGATATCGCTATTGGTCCACTGACGACGATAACGCTCTAGAGAAGGTCGCCCGTCGATCAGTCTAATCGATCTTTCCAGGAAGGGAGCGACCTCCAATAGGTGAACCAACATGTTCTCGATAACTCCTTTGATTCCAGCCCTATCCGATCTCCCCTTGGCCATGGGGACAAAGGCATTGACCGTAACCGACCTCTTTTTCGATGGAGCGCCGACGCCCTCGGGTCCCATGAAAACCATCAAAAGGTTCCCATTTTCAAAAGGTGCGTCCAAATCACGCAATGAGACGAAACAATCCCCCAACCCTACGGGAATGCCTCTGGCATCAATGCCAAGGTTTAAGGAGAGTATAAAATACTTGGGCCACAGGCGCTTTCCTCTTCCGGCCCATTTCCGTCCTGAAAAGGCCGTGGGGATGAGCTCTCTCAATTGGGGGGAGGGGAGATTACCAACGCAAACCCTGGATGATATGGTTTTACCCTCCTCCTTCGTATGAATCATGAATTCTCCCGGGGATTTCTCGATGCGAATTGTGTTAAACGATTCAAGGACTTTGAATCGTCCTCCCCCCCTCACCACCTCCTTCTTAACCCTATCCATGAAGCCCTGGGGACTCATCATATCCGTGAAGACCTCATCCTGCACTAAGAGGCTTATGAGGTGGGAAGCCAAGCTGAAGGGGAAATCATCCAGAAGTAGATAACTCATGCTTTCCATCTGAACATCTATAAATCGAGCGAAGGTTTTATCTCCTTTCAGGGAACCCAGAAAGGCAGAAAGTGGTCTATCGGATAAGGCGTGATATGCATGAGCAAGCAACCTTCCAATCCGACCGGGGAACGGTTGTTCATCGCCTATGGCCATCATAGTGCGGCCAATCCAATCTTCCTCTTGTAATCGAGAGTAAAAGGTTTCGATGAGACCGGAGCTCCCCGGGAACTCCCTCTGCATCTCGCCTAAAAGATCGGTCCGATCGGATGATATATCGAACCTATGGCCGGGGAGAAGGATCTGGCATTTAAGGTTCCCTCTATGGGTAAAATCGCCATGAGCTAAGGGGAGGTCCAACAGTTGGCACACTCCCTCAATGACGGCCCTGCTGACGAGGAGTTCGGAAAGGTTGGAAAACCGTCTGAATCGGTATTTCCCCCGAATATAACCTGCCCTCACCTTCCCCTCCAGTATGAGCACTGAAAATCCCCTCTTGGTGAGAAGAGCCCCCGCTAAAATTCCGCCAGCATTGGCACCGAGGATGACAACGTCCCATCTCCTCATCAGATGAACCCCACCCTTTCCCCTTCTTCCCTTGCCTTGGATATCTCCCCGATCATATAAGCCCTTTCCCCCAATTCCTTCAACCGAATTAAAACGCCCTCTGCCTCATCAGCTTTGACCACGAGGATCATCCCTATTCCATTGTTAAAAGTCCTCCACATCTCCTCTTCCGGAATTCGGCCCTCCCTCTGCAGAAAAGAAAAGATGGGGGGAACCTGCCAGCTTCCCTTTTGGAGGGAGGCCTTACAGCTGCGAGGTAAAATCCTGGGAAGGTTTCCCCTCATTCCTCCTCCCGTAATATGAGCAATCCCCCGAAGGCGAAACTCCCGCTTCAGGGAGATCACTGCCTTGACATAGATTCGTGTTGGCTCCAAGAGTTCTTCCCCGATTGTCCTCCCCAACTCCTCAACCCAATCGTCCACATGCAGATTGAGATGATCGAATACAATTCTCCTCACCAACGAATATCCGTTACTATGGAGTCCGCTGGAGGAAAGCCCGATCAGCCTATCCCCCGGGGAAATCTCAGACCCATCGATCATCTCCCTCCTATTGGCAATTCCCAGGGCGAAACCCACTAAATCATATTCGCCCCTTCCATAGAACCCGGGCATTTCCGCGGTTTCACCTCCGATTAAGGAACAGCCCGCCTCCTTGCATCCTTTGACAATCCCCTCAATGATGGAAACGGCCTTCCCCAATTCTAATTTCCCCGTTGCGATATAATCCATGAGAAAGAGGGGTGGGCCCCGCTGACAAGGATATCATTGACACACATGGCGACCAGATCGATTCCCACCGTATCATGCCGGTCGACCATGAAGGCCACTTTGAGCTTAGTTCCAACCCCATCCGTTGAAGCTACAAGTACGGGATCTCGATATCCAATACGATCCAGGGAATAACAAGCGCTGAATCCCCCCAAGGACGTGAGGACTCGGGGGCCGAACGTGGATTCGGCGAGGGACTTTATCCTCCTTATAAACTCGTCTCCCAAATCCACATCCACTCCTACATCCTTATACAGCATCGACACGTACCTCCTACAGACATTCATAAGACATTGTTTTACGTGGCTCAATCTTAGATAATCCCTAGCTCGATGTCAAATCATTTTACTTGGGATTACAAACATCTTTCCTCTCTATCCTCATAAACCCCTCAATGAAAGCAGAGATGGAGTTTTGTCGAATCCCTCTGCATCGAGAAACCCAAGAATGATCCAGACTAGCACGGTGGGAGTCTTTTCACCTTTGTAGCCCACACCGCGACAAAGGGCTCATGAGAGTACTCCGTTATCCCTGAGCGTAATTCCATCCTTCAAACCGCAGCACTGCAGCACCGCATAACGGCAGTACCCAAACTCGGCCGGAAGGGGTAAGTATTCCCCGCCTGCGAACCCCGAAAGGGTCACCTCACGAAGCATTGGAGCGAAGGGATGAGGGAGTACTCAAGAATTTGAGGGGATTACAGCAAAGGCAAAGCATGGCAATTGACTTTGTGAGATATTTGTGATTATTTTATTAATTTATATTGTGAGTGATTACATGGACCTGGTAGATTTCCAATATAGGCTTCCACGTGGGCTCATCGCGCAGTATCCATCGAGGGAAAGGGATCGGTCCCGCCTGATGGTAGTCCATCGCGATACGGGTTCTTTGGAGCACCGAACCTTTTGCGATTTAGCTGACTATCTCAATGAAGGTGATGTCCTTGTCATCAACGATACGAAGGTTTTAAAGGCAAAGCTTGTGGGGACAAAGGAAACCGGGGGAAAGGTGGAAGTCCTGATTACCGAAAGGGTGGGGGATCGGACGTGGAAATGTATGGTAAAGAGGGCCAGATCCATAAGCCATGGTTCTACGGTCTTCTTCGGTGATGGCTTGAGGGGAAAGTTCCTGGGGAGGGATGAGAGTGGAAGTTGGAGAATCGAATTCCACTTCAAGGGGGATTTCCATGAGGCAATCGATCATTGCGGGAGGATGCCGTTACCCCCTTACATTAAGAGGCAGGAAATCCTCCCCCTCGATGAGGAGCGCTATCAAACAATCTTCGCCACAAAACCGGGGTCCATTGCCGCTCCAACGGCCGGCTTGCACGTGACCCATTCTCTTTTGGAGAGGGTGAGACAGAGGGGTGTAGCGGTTGTTCCCATTACCCTCCATGTAAACGTGGGGACCTTTTCCCCCATCAGGACAAAACGAGTAGAAGATCATAAAATGGCTCCCGAGTATTTTGAAATAGGCCCGCGGGCTGCTGAGGCCGTCAATATGGCGAAAAGGAGGGGAGGAAGGATTATCGCGGTGGGCACGACAACCACCCGTTCACTGGAATCAGCCGTCGATTCAGGGGGAAACCTCACCGCCACCGCTGGATACTCAGATCTCTTTATCTATCCCCCGTATCGCTTCAGGATGGTGGACACCCTGGTGACCAATTTCCATCTTCCAGGGACCACTCTCTTATTGTTGGCCTCGGCCTTCGCCACCGGGGAACTCATCATGAAGGCCTATAGGGAGGCCATCAGAAACGAATATCGTTTTTTCAGTTATGGGGACGGGATGCTCATCCTCTGAATGGAAATGAAAGGGTCTCGGCTTCAAGGGGGCCGGAGCACCCTTGGTCGCCAAGGGTTGATCTGGGGAAAATGAGCTTTCAATTCCATCTCACGAAAACGGACAAGGAGGTCGGGGCGAGGCTCGGGAAAATCATCACGGCCCACGGTGAGTTTGAAACCCCCGCCTTCATTCCCGTTGGAAGCCAGGCCGCCATAAAATCCATGACCTCTGATGATTTGATGGAGATCGAAGTTGAAATCATCTCAAATAACAGCTACCATCTCTATCTGAGGCCAGGGCACCGAACCATCGAGCAACTGGGAGGACTCCATCGATTTATGAATTGGAATCGTCCCATTCTCACCGACAGTGGCGGCTATCAGCTCTTTAGCCTGGGCCAATTGAGGGAGATATCGGTGGATGGGGTGATCTTCCAATCGCACATCGATGGTTCGAGGCACTTTATCAGCCCGGAAATGGCCATCGAGATCCAGCGATCCCTGGGAGCCGACATCATCATGAGCTTGGATGAATGTATCCCCTACCCCGTTTCCCATGAATACGCATTGCGCTCAACGAGTTTGACCACGGAATGGGCGAGGCGATGCAATGAAACCCTCCGGGGAAATGGACAAGCCCTCTTCGGGATCGTTCAGGGCGGTATGTTCGAGGATTTGAGGGAGAAAAGCGCGAAGGAGCTCCGTGAAATCGGCTTCGATGGTTATGCCATCGGGGGATTGAGTGTCGGTGAAAGCCGTGAGGTCATGTACCGCATAGTAAGCCATACGGTCCCCCACTTGCCCCGAGAGAAACCTCGGTATTTAATGGGAGTGGGGAAACCCGAGGACATCATAAATGCAGTCATGCGAGGAATCGACCTTTTCGATTGCGTCATCCCCACTCGAAACGCACGGAACGGGATGCTCTTTACCTCGTTTGGAAAGCTGGTGATCAAGAACGCCTGCCATGCCACCGATGAGCGGCCCATCGAGGAAGGATGCGGGTGCTATACCTGCCGCCACTATTCCAGGGCTTATCTAAGACATATGTATATGGCCAGGGAAATCCTGGCTTTGAGGCTTAACACCATCCATAATCTCTATTATTACATACATCTGATCAAAGGGCTGAGGAAGGCCATCCGCCGGGACAGACTGCAGGACTTCTGCAAGGAATGGAAGAAGAAGAGGGAGGAAAGAGATGAGCTGTAATGGGAAATCCCGGCTGGGCAGCCTTACATCAACATTGCCGTCAACACATAGATAGGAGGTTACTATGTTCGATCAAATCGCTTATGCAATGGGTGCCCCTGGACAAGGGGGAGGAGGAGGGTTTGGGATGTTCGTTCCCCTTATCCTCCTCTTCGGGATATTCTACTTCCTCCTGATTCGACCTCAGCAAAAGAGGCAAAAGGACCATAAGGCATTGCTGGCTAACCTGAGAAAGGGAGATCAGGTAATTACGGCGGGGGGACTGTATGGGAGGATTACCGGCTTGACCGATACCGTTGTCACTCTGGAGATAACCGAAAAGGTAAGGGTGAAGGTGGCCAGAAGCCAGATCACCACAAAGCTCCTCCCCCAATCCGGACGCTCCAAATAGAGGCCTTCCCCTCAACGGCTCAAGCGAATGGAAAGGAGATAACCTATGAGTAAATATGAAACCATCTTCATCGTTCATCCAGATTTGGTTGAAGATGAGGTGAAAGGCCTGATCCAAAAGACGAAGGGGATTATCGAAAATCTGAACGGTCAATTGATCAAAGTGGAGGAATGGGGTCGAAGAAAGCTGGCCTACAAGCTCAAGAAATTGACCAAGGGCTACTACGTCCTCATCCGCTTTTTGGGAAACCGTGAAGTCCTCGCCGAGATCGAAAGAAACCTTCGTCTCTGGGACGGCGTCTTGAAATATCAATCGATCAGGCTGGATGAAAAAGCTCCGGAGGAAGCCCAGACCTTGGCT
>DAOVGJ010000161.1 GCA_030672465.1 Pseudomonadota bacterium
GCATGCAGGGAGCTCGGGTCGAAAATGGTCTATATCAGCACGGACTATGTCTTCGATGGAACGAAGTCGGGAGCTTATTCCGAGGAGGATCCAACGTGCCCGATCAATACCTACGGCCGATCGAAGCTGGAGGGGGAGCGATGGGTTCGTACCGTGGTGGGCCAGTTCGTCATCATCAGAACGGCTTGGTTATTCGGAAGAGGGGCAAACAATTTCGTGAAAATCATTTTACGGTTGGCTAGGGAGAAGGGGGCTCTCTCCGTGGTAAGCGATCAAGTCGGTTCTCCAACGTATGCCGTGGATTTAAGCCGGGCCATTTGTGCCCTCATGGAAAGGCGATGTGGAGGGATTTACCACATAACGAATGGGGGAACCTGTTCTTGGTATGAGTATGCCCGGGAGATCCTGGCAATCTCAGGCCTGGGCACCATTCCGGTTCACCCCATCTCCTCCGACCAGTTGAACCGGGCGGCCAAAAGACCCCATAATTCCGTTTTAGGCCGTGGGAAATTCGAGAAGGAGACGGGTTATCGGATGAGGTCCTGGGCGGAGGCACTGAGGGATTACCTAAAAAAAAGAGGGGCTGAGCAGTGAACATTTGTGTTGTGGGGACGGGTTATGTAGGATTGGTGATGGGGACGTGCCTTGCTGAATTCGGCATGAATACCATCTGCAGCGATAAGGATTCCTCGAAAATTGCCATGTTGAACAAGGGGAAGGTACCTTTCTATGAACCGGGCCTTGAGGACCTTGTCGATAAAAACCTGGCCGAAGGTCGTCTCAGATTCAGCACCCATATCAAGGAGGGAGTCCAAACGAGCTTGGTGATTTTTATCGCGGTGGGAACCCCGGCCAATGACGATGGGACGGTGGATTTACGGTATGTGAAAGAAGTGGCCGAGGAGATCGCCAGGCATATGAATGGGTATAAGGTGGTTGTGGTAAAGAGCACCGTTCCCGTTGGAACATGCCAGGAGATAAAGGCGCTCATTCGGGAAAATTGCCGCGGAGCCTACAATTTCGACGTGGTTTCCAATCCCGAGTTTCAGAGGGAGGGTTCGGCCATAGAGGACTTCATGCGTCCGGACAGGGTGACCATCGGTGCCGAAAGCGAGCAGGCCATTGCCATCATGAGGGATATTTACTCAGTCCTCTACCTGAATGAAACCCCTTTCGTCATTACGAACCCGGAGACGGCGGAGATGATTAAGTACGCGGCCAATGCCTTTTTGGCAACGAAGATAACCTTTATCAACGAAATGGCTAACCTCTGCGAGAGGGTGGGAGCTGACGTTCATATCGTAGCAAGGGCCATGGGCCTGGATGGGCGCATCGGCCGGAAGTTCCTTCATCCCGGCCCGGGATATGGTGGGTCTTGTTTTCCCAAGGATACCTTGGCGCTATTGAATATCGGGCGTCAAAGGGGATGCGACCTTAAGCTGGTGGATTCGGTGATACGGGCAAACGAGGAGCAACGGTTGAGAATGGTGGAGAAGATCAGGGGGATGGTCGGAGAATTAGGAGGGAAGACCATCGGGATCTTGGGGCTATCCTTTAAACCCAATACCAGTGATGTCAGGGAGTCCTCATCCATCATTATCATCCAAAGGCTTCAAGCTGAGGGGGCAAAGATCAAGGCCTATGATCCCGCGGCCATGGATGAGGCAAAAGCCATACTGCGGGATGTTCACTACTGTGCCGACCCCTACGAGGTGGCCGAGGGATGCGATGCCCTGGTCTTGCTCACGGAGTGGAACCAATTCAGGAGGTTGGATCTTGATCGACTCAAGGAATTGATGGTGACCCCGATATTTGTGGACCTGCGAAACGTTTATGACCCCACGAAGATGAGGGAGGCCGGCTTTCAGTATTGCGGTGTGGGAAGGTAAAGGGGAAATGACCGGTAAGGGCACCGTTACCCAAGGTGAGGGAAAAGACTGGATTTTTCTATCCGATGCCCATTTTACGGGGGAAAACCGGGATAACCAGGATAGGCTCATCCGGTTCTTAGAAGAGGAAGGGGAGAACCTGTCCACCCTCGTCCTGTTGGGGGATCTCTTTGAGTTTTGGTTTGGCTTCGAGGGATATGTCTACAGGGAATACTTGCCCATTTTAGAACAGTTGAAGTCCCTAAACCATCGAGGAGTGAGGATTAAGTACGTCGAGGGAAACCACGACTTCTGCTTAGGACCATTCTTCGAAGAAGAATTGAGGGCGGAGGTATACGCGGAGGAGATGGAGGAAACCCTGGGCGGGAAAAGGGTATACATCGCCCATGGTGATCGGGTGAACCCCCGGGATTATGAATACCGCCTTTTTCGAAGAGCCTTGAAAAACCGGTTTAGCTATGCGGTGATGCGGTGGGCGGGGCCGGCGCTATCCATGAAGGTGGCAAAACGGCTGAGCGCGAGAAGTCGGCGAAAGAACCATTGCCGGTTGTCAAGCCATATCCCCATATCCAGGGTCTTCGCCATGAATAAATTTCGAGAGGGGATTGACGTCGTCATACTCGGCCACTCCCATTACCCCGAGGAGGTTTTGGAGAGGATTGATGGGAGGGAGAAGGTTTATTTCAACGTGGGCGATTGGATCACCTTCTTCTCATACCTGAGATATAACCCAAAGACTGGCTTCGAACTTTGCTACCATGAGGATCGGGTTTGAATCCGCGATTCGTTGACCCCATCCCCCCTTGAGCTTCGCTCATTCCAAGGCGGCCCCACATTGAAGAGATCCGCATAGGAGTTAGCCTCCGGCCTCAAACACTGGGATTGTGGTTTTCCACACACTCAAATCAGAATGTAGACCGCAAAACCGCATGACTGCAGCACTGCAGAACTATATTCTGAGCGGCGAAGAGCGAGTTTTTCAGGGATGTCCTGGAAATTCCTTGACAAGCCACTGAAACGTGAGTAGAAATATACCAATTTCAAACGCGTGGTCGACGGTCGGATGACGCCTCCCAGTAAAGCCGTATTTCTCGATCGAGATGGAACCATCAACGAGGAAATGGGCTATATCAACCATATCGATCGGTTCACGTTGCTACCCGGGACGGCCAAGGCCATAAGATTGATCAACTCCAATGGTTTAAAGGCGGTTGTGGTGACCAACCAATCGGGGGTAGCAAGGGGGATGTTTCCCGAATCATTGGTGGGAGAGGTCCATCGGAGGATGGAGGAGCGGTTGAAGGCTGATGGAGCTCATATCAACGGAATCTATTATTGTCCCCATCACCCGGACTTTGGCCCACCCGAATATCGAAAACGCTGTCATTGCCGAAAACCGGCCACTGGGATGGTCGAGAGGGCTTGTAATGACTTGGGTATCGATCCGAAGCGGTCATATATGATCGGGGATCGGATCATCGATGTGGAGTTCGGCCACAAGATAGGGGCAAAGGGGATCTTAGTGTTGACGGGGTACGGGAAAGGTGAGTTGATGTATAACAATGGGCGGTGGAAGGAAAAACCCGATTTCATCGCTCAGGATTTGTACGATGCCGTACGATGGATTATCGCCCACGAAATATCAAAATAGGTGAGAGGGGTGTCATGGTGATTGATAAGGAACTCTTGGAGATTTTGGCCTGTCCGAAATGCAAGGGCGATGTTGTGGTGGCTGAAAAAGATGATGGGTTGATTTGCAAGAGCTGCAAGCTGGTCTATCCCATTCGAGACGATATTCCCGTCATGTTGATCGATGAAGCGCTTCCGTATGATGAGGAGTAACCCTGAGGCATTAGGAGAATTGGCTCAATTTTTGATATATGTAATCGTTCGAGGCTTTAGCTGTATCATCAATCTATTTCCCGAAGGGTCTGCCCTTTGGATCGGAAGACAGCTCGGGCGCCTGGCCTATTTCATCGATTTCGAACACCGCCACGTGGCCATTAAAAACTTGGAGCGTGCATTCGGGGGGGAAAAGAGCGGGAGTGAAATCAGGGGGATTGCCCTCCGGAATTTCGAAAATCTCGGCATGAACCTCCTTGAATTCCTTCGGTTCCCCAGGTTAAACAACGAGAAGCTCATGGAAAAGGTGGAAATTGAGGGGCGATCCCATGTTGAGGCGGCTTTGAAAAAGGGGAAGGGGATCATCTTCCTCCTCGGTCACATCGGCAATTGGGAGTTGCTGGGGTGTATGTCGAGGCTTTTAGGGAATAATGTCATGGCACTTGCCCGGCCCTTGAAGAAGAACCAGAGACTAGATCGATTCATCGAACAGGTTAGGAGCTCCTCGGGATTACAGGTACTGAGTTCGAAAAGGGTGGCCCATCAAGTGGTGTCAGCACTGCGTCGGAATAAGATGGTGGGGATTCTTATAGATCAAAGGGAGAAAAGGGGAGAGGGAATCGGAGTTGAATTCTTCGGGGAAAATGCCTCAACCACCCCGGCTTCGGCATTCTTTGCCCTCAAAACCGGGGCAGCGGTCATTCCAGTGTATGCCATCAGGCTGGAGGGGGGGAGGCATCGAATTGTGGCTGAACCCCCAGTAGAGTTGATCGAAACCGGTGACAAGGCCGAGGATATCCGGATGAACACCCAGCGGCACACCGAGGTCTTGGAGTCAATCATCAGGCGCTTTCCGGATCAGTGGTTTTGGATCCACCGAAGGTGGAAAAGAAAGGAAAAGGATCGAACTCAATCCAGGATGCGCCGATATGGCAAATTTATCCGTGGACCCGCGAAGCCGATGGTCATGAAGGAAGGCAGATATGCGAGGCCCTCAAACTTATCTTCAAGTGGGAGATAGGGTATCCCACCGACGGTTCACCTCTTGGGGCCTGGGCAGGGTAGTCGAAGAGTGGAGGTCAGAGGTTCCAGGCGGCTTGTGCTTTGTCCGTATTGAATTTCAGGACGGCAAGAAGAGGGTTTTCGATAATGGTTTCGAAAGCCGATTGTGCTGCTGCTATAGCGGTTTGACGTTGTTGGACCGTTGCTAGGTCCACTCATTTATTCCCGGCCTTGGCTCCTTCGCTATTTCCCCCCGATGTTCCTCCCAACGCCCCTGGCAGATGCTCAACTGTTCGGGGAAGATGCACTCTTTGAGACAGCTCGGATTTTCGCCATTCCCGTGAGATTAGATATCTCAGTAAGTGACTCCATTGTCCCTTCGTCTCCATGCCTTCGAAGTGACCCTTTCGGGGTTCGCAGGCGGGGAATACTTACCCCTTCCAGCCTCTAAAGGGCTGGTTTTCCCCTTCCTGCTCACCCTCGAAGGATACCCCACTTCTCCGGCAAATTACGCTCAGGAACAACGGAGTCCCCTAAAATGAGGGAACTCCAGTTATTTTACCATTTGACATTCTCTTACCCTTCTTTTACTCTCCCCCATCATTGTTGTAGTGGACATCGAATGGCAATATCAAGTCACGTCCTTATGAAATGAAGGAGGGATAGTGGAACAGAAGATCTATTCGATGAAGGAGGCGGTATCCCAGTTCATCGAGGATGGCGACTCCGTCGCCATGGGAACGGCCCTGGAAGCGGCCATCCCCTTTGCGGTAGGCCACGAGATCATCCGTCAGGGGAAGAGGGATCTCACCCTCATTGGCCCCATCTCGGATATGCTTTTCGATCAATTGATCGGCTCCGGCTGTGTGAAAAAGGTGGTTGCCGCCTGGGTGGGAAATGTTATCATGGGAGTGGGTTATAACATGAGGAGGGCTGTTGAGGTGGGAGTTCCTAGGAAGATCGAGGCGGAGGATTACACGAACCTCACCATCTCCTTAGCCCTGTATGCAGGGGCCATGGGCATTCCCTTCGTTCCAACCAAGAGCCTCTTAGGCACGGGGATGATGGGAGGGAAACAGCCCTTCAAGGAGATGGAATGCCCTTATACAAAGGAAAGGCTGGCCTTGGTTCCCCCACTGAAACCGGATGTGGCGATCGTTCAGGTCCAGAGGGCTGATGAGGAGGGTAATACCCATTTTTGGGGCGGAAGCGGTGTGACGAAGGAGGCGGCCTTGGCGGCTCGAAAGGTGATCGTGGTGGTGGAGGAAGTGGTCGAGAAAAAAGTGATCCGGAATGACCCAAACCGGACTATTGTCCCGGGATTTTTAGTTAATGCCGTGGTTCCGGAACCCTGGGGAGCCCATCCATCGCCGGTACAGGGGTATTATAATCGAGACCATGAGAAATATATGAGCTACCACAATGAATCGAGGGACAGAGATGGATACTTGAAATGGCTTGAGAAATGGGTCTTCGGCGTGAAGGACAGAAAGGAATATCTCAAGCTCGTGGGCGAGGAAAAAACGAAATCCCTGCTGGTGAAGCGCCATAGAAAATCCATTCCCGTGGATTTTGGGTTTTAGCAACGCGAACCTGAATTTGTCACGTAGTTGACCGCATGACCGCAGCACTGCAGCACTGGAGAACCGAGCCCGGGGGGCGAGTTTGATGATGGATTATACCATGCAGGAATTGATGGTGGTGGCTGGCTCCCGTGAAATCCGGGACGATGATGTCGTATTTGTGGGCATGAGACTCCCGCTTTTGGCCTTTCAGTTGGCAAAGGATACCCACGCCCCTCACGCCATTGGGATCTTCGAGAACGGGATTTTAAGGGATGTGCCGGCCGGCGATGCCCTCTACACCATGGGCGATACGCCCAATATTGAGGGGGCAATCTGGACTACCTCGATGATGGATATCATGTCGCTCCTCCAAAATGGAAGGGTGAGTTTAGGGTTTATCGGGGGGGCGGAAGTGGACCGGTTTGGAAACCTCAACACGACCTATATCGGGGGCAGGGAAAATGTGAGGGTTCGACTTCCCGGAAGTGGTGGGGGAAGTGATATCGCCTCCCTCTCCAAACGACTCGTCATCATCATGAACCATGAAAAACGCCGATTCTTGAGGCGGGTGAGTTATATCACCTCCCCCGGTTTTGGAAATGGGGGGAATTGGAGGCAAAGAGTTGGGTTAAGAGGCCGAGGGCCCTGTGCCGTCATCACGAACAAAGGGATACTCAGGTTCGATCTCCACACGAAAGAGATGGTCCTCGATTCAGTTCACCCTGGAGTCACCGTGGAAGAGATTCTCGAAAATACCGGTTGGCATTTGAGATTGGCATCGAATATTCAAGAGACGAAGCCCCCGACTAAAACAGAGCTTCGGATCATAAGAAAATATGACCCTCGCGGTTTTTGGACGCAGGGCAAGAGAACCTTTCGATAATATTCCTGCTCACCCTTTCTGGATACCCTACTTCTCCAGCAAACTATGTACAACGGTGTCTTCCAGAAACGCAAGAAACCCAAGACAGAATGTTATTGAATCTTTTCGGGTTTGAGTATAAAATAGTTACGTCGATAAAGGAGATTGGGGCCCCGATCTCCTGAGACCTCGGCAGTTTTTCCATAAAAAGGGCTTCCTATATCGAAAAAGAGGGCGATTAGCTCAGGTGGATAGAGCACAAGCCTCCGGAGCTTGGGGTCGGGGGTTCGAGTCCCCCATCGCCCTCCTCGAAAATTCCCTCATGTGCCAACCATAGAAACGTACCTCTGTTTTCTCGAAAAGATTGAAAGTCACGTTCGGTATCCGCGGTGAAGAGGTTCGTCTCACTGCGGACGACTTCCCGCTTGCCCGAGGGGTCAGCGTCTTTTGCGCAGGAGTGATAATGAAGGAAGAAAGGGTTTATTTCGAGGCACCGGGGGCCAGGATTGAGGGTTTCCTCTCCCTGGATAAAGGACCTCCCAAAGGGTCGATTATCATCTGCCACCCCCACCCCCTTTTCGGCGGCAACATGGATAATAACGTGGTGACCGCCATTGCCCGGATAGCCGCAATGTGGGATTTTACCAGCCTGCGCTTCAATTTCAGGGGAGTCGGAGAAAGTACCGGCACATTTGGAGAAGGGGTCTCAGAACAAAGAGATGTAAAGGGGGCCATCGACTACTTGGAGGAGACGAGAAAGCCCCCCGTGATTCTACTCGCAGGGTATTCCTTTGGTGCCATTGCCTGTCTCCCCGTTGGGGCAGATGACGAGCGGGTAGGGGGCCTCATTGGGGTGGCCCCTCCGCTGGAGATGTTCGATTTTGGGTTCTTGAGGAATTGCCCAAAGCCGAAGCTCTTTGTCTGCGGCGACCGCGATACCATCTGCCCGCCTTTGAAAATGGAGGAGTTCTTTGGAACCCTTTCGGAGCCCAAGTGGCTTCGGATTTTGCCCGGCATCGACCATTTTTACTACGATAGGAGAGGCCTGCTCGAAGGGGCGGTAGGGGACTTCTTGGAGCGGATGGCTCAACCGTAGAGAAGGCGTTCAATGACCCAGCCTAATCTGTATATCCTCCTGCGGCGTGGGTATTTTCTGAGATATCTCCTGACGAAAGCTTTCCTCTCTTGATCTCCCTGCAGATAAGACCTGAGGAATCGGAGCCGATCAGTTCGGGTAATCCAGAGGCCTTTGGCGCGCCACTTCTCCACCGATCGGTCCAAGCGCAAGAGGTTGGCGAACCATTTGTTGGACGCGAGGGGATGGATGATCAGGGACCGGTCGAAATCGATGATGTGAAGGGATCCCAACGCTCCTTCTCCAATCTCCACGATGAAATTCTTGAGGTGGAGATCGGAGTGGTAGATTCCCACCTCGTGCATTTCCCTCACCAGTCTGCCCGCTTGGCGGATGAGCTCCCTTTTTTCGCCCAGATGTTTTTGACCCCCCGCCTTCCCCCATCGGGTGAAGTATTGAATGAGATCAACGGAATTGGGAATTTCCTTGGAGACGAGATCCCCTTTATAGAAGGGCCAGAAGGCCCACCTCTTTATGGCAGCCAGGATCTCCATCGTGGGCAATCCGGCTCTCCTCGCCATTTCGGTAACGACCAGTTCCCGAAATGGGCGAGAGCCCACCAGGAAGAGGTCCTTGGTCAGTGCTCGAAAGATCCCTCCGTGTTCATAATGTCGGATCACCATCCTTTCGGAGCCCTTTTCGTCCATGGGGAGGGAGACGAGCGGGCCCCTTCCCTCCATGAATTGAGCCTTATCCATTTGCCGGTGGAAAAGGGCTTCCGGGTTATGGATTTCCCTTTCCATCAGTCGATCTTTATAGAGGTCCCTGATGACCAGCTCCGCCTTCCCCATTTTGATCAGGGAGAAGCCATGAGGTAACGGCGAGGTTGAATTCATTGGCGACCAATCCTTATGCTCTTTCAATAATTTTGTCCAGACGGATAAGACGGTAATGAATCGGGCTTTTCTTGTCAAGGAATGGTTTTCGTGATGCGACCATGGAAAGGCTGACAATGCCAATGGGGCAAATGGTTTGACAAATAGAGATGCTTTGATATAGATTGATTAGGTTTATTTTTGCCTATAGAAGGGTTCCGGCATGGATTATGAAGCAATTATCGGTTTGGAGGTTCACGCTCACCTGTTGACTCGGTCGAAAATTTTCTGTGGTTGCTCGACCGCTTTTGGGGGGGAGCCCAATACGCAAACCTGTCCCGTTTGTACGGGACAACCAGGTTCCCTTCCGGTACTCAATGTGAAGGCAGTAGAATTCGCCATGAAAATGGCCCTGGCATGCCATTGCACAATCTCCCCCTTTTGCCTCTTTGCCCGGAAGAACTATTTTTATCCAGACCTTCCCAAGGGCTACCAGATCTCCCAATACGAATACCCCCTTGCCAAGGATGGGTTTGTGGAGCTTCCCGCCGACGGCGGGGAAAAGCGGATTGGGATCATACGGATCCATATGGAGGAGGACGCGGGGAAGTTGGTGCACGAGGGGGCCTTCGAATCGTCGGCCTCGAGCTTGGTGGATTTCAACCGGACGGGAGTTCCCTTAATCGAGATCGTGAGCGATCCCGATATTCGAAGCCCTGAGGAAGCTGGCCTGTACTTGAGGAGCTTGAGGGATATCCTGCGCTATCTTGAGATCTGTGACGGCGATATGGAGAAGGGATCATTTCGGTGTGATGCTAACGTATCGGTTCGTCCCCAAGGCCAGAGGGATTTTGGGACCAGGACCGAGCTGAAGAACATGAACTCCTTCCGCCATGTGGAGAAGGCCCTGGAATATGAGATTAAAAGGCAGATCGCGCTGTTGGAAGCGGGGGAAGAAGTCGTCCAGGAAACCAGGCTGTGGGATGAAGATCAGGGGAGGACCCTCTCCATGAGGGGGAAAGAGGAGGCCCATGATTATCGGTATTTCCCCGATCCCGATCTGGTTCCGTTGGAAGTTTCCGAGGCCTGGATCGAGGATACTCGAGGAACCCTTCCGGAGTTGCCCGCGGAGAAGAGGGAACGGTTTGTCAACCAGTACGGGATTCCGGAGTACGACGCCGGGGTATTGACGGCTTCCCATTCCCTGGCCGATTACTATGAGGAGTGTGTAAGGCTCTTTGGGGAGGCCAAGATGGTGAGCAATTGGATCATGGGGGATTTGCTGCGGGAACTGAAAAAGGACGATCGGGAGATCGAGGAATGCCCCGTTCCCCCCAAAAATCTGGCCTCCATGTTGAAAATGATCAAGGACGGGGTTATCAGCGGAAAGATCGCCAAAACGGTCTTCGAGGAGATGTACCGGAGTGGGGAGGACCCCGAGAAGATCGTCCACGAGAAGGGGCTGATTCAGCTTACCGATGTTGATGAGATCCAACGGATAATCCGAGGGGTTTTGGAGAAGAACCCGAAATTAGTGGAGGATTATCAGAAGGGGAAGGAGCAGGTCTTGGGCTTCTTCGTCGGACAGGTGATGAAGGCGACAAGGGGAAAGGCAAATCCGAAACTGGTAAATGAGCTTCTGAGGAAAAGCCTATCCAAGGGGTAATGACCTATCCGTTTTCAGGATTTTCCCATGAAATATGAGACGGTCACATGGAGAAATGACAAGGTCGTAATGCTGGACCAGAGGAGGCTACCGACGGAAGAGGCGTATGTGGAGTGTGATGGTCCCGCGCAAGTGGCCGAGGCCATCAGAAATATGACCATTCGGGGAGCCCCGGCCATCGGCGTAGCGGCTGCCATGGGAATTGCCTTGGGGGCGATGAGGCTTCGGGTCAAAAGCAAGGGCCGATTCAGGGAGGAATTCGAGGGAATCTGCCGCATGATGATGGAGACCCGCCCGACCGCGGTCAACCTCTCCTGGGCTGTTCAGAGGATGAAAGACGTTCTGAGCGGGTACGGAGAAGAGGGTTTGGATGGATTACGGCGCGCTCTGAAATCGGAGGCTATGGCCATAAGAGAAGCGGATATCGAGGTCAATCGTCAAATGGGTCAAAATGGGAAGCGATATATCCAAAACGGAAGCGCTATTTTGACCCATTGTAATGCCGGAGCCTTGGCTACGGCGGGTTATGGGACCGCCCTGGGTGTTATAAGGGCCGCCCATGAAGAGGGGAAAGACCTGGAGGTATATGTATGCGAGACCCGACCTCAATTTCAGGGAGCCCGGTTGACAGCATGGGAACTAGATAGAGATGGGATTCTCGTAACCCTTATCACCGATAGTATGTCGGGGTACCTGATGAGCAAGGGATTAATCCATCTGGTGATTGTGGGAGCAGACCGCATATCTGCTAATGGCGACGTTGCCAATAAAATCGGAACCTATTCCTTAGCCGTTCTCGCCAAGGCCCACGGGATTCCCTTCTACGTTGCCGCCCCCCTTTCCACCTTTGACCTCTCCCTGGGCACGGGCGATGAGATTCCCATCGAGGAACGCGACACCAGGGAGGTGACCCATCCCTTTGGGAGGAAGATCGCGCCGGAGGGGGTAAGGGTTTGGAATCCCGCCTTCGATGTAACCCCCCATGAGTACGTTACAGCCATCATTACCGAACGGGGGGTTGCACAAGAGCCCTTTGCGACGAGCCTCAGGGGCCTCTTTTCCTAGTGGGGGCCAGCTTGGAAAGAATCATTACCCTGATGACCGACTTCGGCACAAAGGATGGTTATGTGGGGGCGATGAAAGGGGTGATATTGGGGATCAATCCCCAATGCACTTTGGTGGATATCACCCATGAAATACCACCCCAGGGGGTATTTGAAGGAGCCTTCGTTTTGGGGAATGCCTATCGCTCTTTTCCCCCGGGATCTATTCATCTGGCCGTCGTTGATCCAGAGGTGGGGACTCAACGGGAGGCCCTCGTGGTGGAGACGGAGGGTTACTATTTAGTCGGCCCAGATAATGGGCTATTCACCTGGATCTACCGAGGGGAAGAGATTAAGCAGGTCGTGGGCATCCGCAACCGCGATTTTTTCCCGAAACCCATCAGCCAAACCTTTCACGGGCGGGATATCTTCGCACCCGTCGCTGCCCATCTCTCGCTTGGACGGGAGCCTGAAAAATTCGGGGTGAGACTCGATCGATGGTCTGAGATAGATGTCCCGGAGCCGATGGTCACGGATAAAGGGTTCATGGGGGAGGTAATCCACATCGATCGGTTCGGTAACTTGATTACCAATGTACCGCGCCGCCTCCTTGAACCCTTGACTGGCCAAGGTTCCCTTCAAATCCACATAAAGGGTAGACGGATATCGGGCCTCAAGACCGCCTATGCCGAGGCAAGAGAGGGAGAGTTAATGGCCATCTTCGACAGCTTTGACCTATTGGAAATTTCCGTCATGGGGGATAGTGCCAGAGAGGCATTGAGGGCGGCCAAGGGGGACAGGGTCGAGCTGTTTTCGCCATGAGGGGTTACGTGAAAAGGGGAAGGTAACCAAATGCCCCAGAAGATCATCGGATTGGACATCGGAAGTCATTCCATTAAGGCCGTCCAACTTCGGAGGACCTTTCGAGGGTTTGAACTTGTCGGTTTCCACGAGAAAAAGATTCCACGGGAAGGGGAGGCCACTCCTTCAGATGCGGTTGCTCAAGCCCTCGCCGAGCTATTCGGTGAGAGGCACATCGCAGGGGATATCGTGATCACCTCCATTCCAAGGCGACAGGTATCTGCCCGCATCATCAAGCTTCCCTTCTCCGATCGGAAGAAGATCGACCAAGTGATTCCCTTCGAGATAGAGGGATATACCCCCTTTAACATCGAGGAGATGGTCGTATCATACCATATCGTGAAGGTCGAGGAAGGAGAGGCGCAAATCCTCGCCCTTCTCGTCAAGAAGGACGTGCTGAGGGATCATCTTGAGGTCCTTGGAAGGGTGGACATTTCGCCGAAGATCGTGGATCTGGATGCCCTTGCCTTGTATAGCGTCTCCAGCCTCATGTTCCAAGGCATAGAGGGTCCATTTTCCCTCGCCGATATTGGGGCCTCAAAGACTTCAATATGCATTGTTGACGGCGGTCATGTATCCATGATCCGGAGCCTACCCATTGGAGGGGAAGCCATCACCGAGGCGATAGGGAGGGAGTTTCATCTTTCCCATGAAGAGGCGGAGCAAGGCAAAACCCTCCATGGGATTATCCTGGAGGACCAGGGGGAGTCCGAGGAGGAGAGAAGGTTCTCGAAATGCATTGAGTCGTCCCTATCACCCTTGCTCAGGGAGATGAAGCAGACCTTTCATTCCTACGAGGCGGAACATCATCAGGGGGTCCGTCGTATTTTTCTCTGCGGGGGGACCAGTGCCTTACGTAACTTGATACCATACCTTTCGCGGGAACTGGGGGTGGATGCCGAGCCGCTGAACGTCTTGGAGGCTCCCTTTAACAAATTGCCCATGGGGTCCGTCCCGGCCGGCCTCATCTCACATGGGTTGGGCCTGGGTTTGAGGGGCGTGGGGAATGGAAGCTTTTCCCAGCTCAATTTCCGAAAGGAAGAGTTTGCATTTCGAAGCGAAATTAAGGAGATCAAGGGGAAAGTACTCTCCGCCGGAATATTGATGCTGGCCATCCTTCTGTTGGTCTCTTTCGATTTCTACCTCAAGCTGGACATGAAACAGAGGCATTACGAGGATTTGAGTGCCCAAATCAGAAAGGTTTTCACCAATACCCTTCCCGAGGTCAAAAACATTGTGAACGAAGTCCAGCAGATGAGGAGTAAGATTCAGGAGGTGAAAAAGGGATCCCTCTTTTTCTCGGAGGCGGGAGAGGAGGGGATGTCCGTACTGGACCTGATGCGGGAGATTACCCTTCGCATTCCCGACGATGTGACGGTGGATGTTAAGGACCTCGCCATTGGTAGGGGGAGGGTTGCGATAACAGGGGAGACCGATTCCTTTGAATCCGTCGACAAGATCAGGGCAGGCCTTCAAAAATTCATGGGGTTCAAACGGGTCCGCCTCACCCATGCCAAGGTCGGGGTAAAAGGGGATAAGGTAGAATTCAAATTCTCAATCTCCATGGCGGAGGAGAGACCGAGATGAGGCTGGCCTTTAGGGAGAAGGTAGTCCTGGGTTTGGGGGCCGTCATGGGGGCGATGATTCTCGCCTACACCCTCGTCATAACGCCCTATATGGAGAAGATGAGGGTATTGGATCGGAGGATTTACCAAAAGACCGTCGAACTGAAGGAGATTTCTGCCCTCAGCCAGGAATACATCGAGATAAAGGAGCGGATGGAGCAACTGAAGGGGAAGGCCCGGAAGAGGAAAAGGGGCTTCTCCCTTTTTTCCCATTTGGAGAGCTTGGCCGGGAAGACCCGTATCAAGGGCCACATCGCCTCTATGAAACCCCAGAGCACCCCTGTTGGTGAGCATTATAAGGAGTCCTCAGTGGAGGTCAAGCTGGAGAGCGTCACTACCAGGCAGTTGGTGGATTACCTGTTTCGGATCGAAAATAGCGAGGCTTTTGTTCGAATTAAGAAACTCCATTTGAAAAAGCGGCATGATAACCCCAAATACCTCGATGCGACTTTCCTCGTATCGACCTACGAGACCTCGGCAGGAAGGTAGGATGCAAGGAGGCTGAGTACCATGATAATTTCCAATAAAGCCCTGGAAATTCCCCCTTTTATCGTCATGGATGTTATGGAGAGAGCCCTTGAATTGGAACAAAAGGGCGAGCATGTGATCCACTTGGAGATAGGAGAGCCCGATTTCGATACCCCCCAATGCATCAAAGACGCCTGTTGTGACGCCCTCTGCGATGGGGAAACCCATTATACCCACAGCTTGGGGTTACTCGAGTTGCGGGAGGCCATTGCTGCCGATTATGAAAAAACCTACGGGGTTCGAGTAACCCCAGACCGGATTCTCATCGCGTCGGGAACCTCCACGGCCATGCTCCTGCTTTTCTCCGCGCTGCTGGAACCAGGAGACGAGGTCATATTACCCAATCCCTATTACCCCTGTTATCCCAATATCATAAAGTACGTCGGTGGGGTGCCCCTTTTCGTGGATGTGTTGGAAGAGGAGGGATTTCAGTACCTCCCCGGAATGATCTCCCCCAAGATTGGTCCGAGGACCAAGGGCATCCTCATCAATTCCCCCTCCAACCCGACGGGAAATTTACTTTCCGGTGAGAGAATGGAGGAGATAGCACAGTTCTCCTCCCCCATCATTTCCGATGAAATATACCATGGGTTGGTTTACGAGGGGGAGGTCCATACCATTCTCGAATATACCGAGGATGCCTTTGTCATCAATGGATTCTCGAAATTATACGCCATGACGGGCTGGAGGTTGGGCTATCTCATCGCCCCTAAAGAATTTATTCGCCCTATGCAGAGGCTTCAGCAGAACCTTTTCATCTCGCCCAATTCCTTCGTCCAATTGGCGGCCATCAACGCCCTCCAAGAGGCCGAGGACGACGTCAGGCGAATGCGAGAAACCTATGATCAGCGGAGAAAGTTCATGGTCAAACGGCTGAGGGAGTTGGGGTTTGGTATCATGGTGGAGCCTACCGGGGCCTTCTATATCCTGGCCAATGCAAAACGATTTTCCGGGGATTCCTATCGGTTCGCCTTCGATATCCTTGAAGAGGCCAAGGTAGGGGTCGCCCCCGGGATCGATTTCGGCACAAATGCCGAGGGATTTCTCCGCTTCTCCTATGCCCGCTCTATGGAAAATATCGTGGAGGGAATGGATCGCCTGGAGGCCTATCTGAGGAGGAGGGGGAAGTGACTTGGGGGTGATGTCAAAGACCTTCCAATGCTTCCCTTAGCTTCTCGTTGGCGGACAGAATGCGATCCGCCGCTTCAAGGATGAGGGTTTCTACCCGTGCCAGCCCCTCTTCCCTGGCGATATCCGCCCACCTTCGATATTCCTCCCCGTGGGATTCATTGTGTTCGATCCAATGCCGAATTAATACCGGGATCTTTTCGCTTTTCATCATATCCCTACCTCATTTTCCCGTGGGAGAAGCCCTTCCCAGAGATCGGTTTTTCTTTACCATGAGATGAGCCCGGCGGATGGGTTCGGGGAGCCTGAACCCTCTGCACGTTTTCAAGACCAGCTGTATGCTGGATTCCAAGTCGATCCGGTGGCCTGGGGATACGAAGACCGGCTTAACTCCTCTTCTGGTTCGGATTACGGCGCCGATGATTTTACCCTTCATCTTCAGAGGGGTAGTACTCCCCGCTTGAAGCCCCACCTCCCCGAAATCACCAACCAATTTTTTCTTGGCGCACCCGACCGATGGCAAGTCCAGGAGTACCCCCATATGGGAAGCCAATCCAAAGGACCGGGGATGAGCTATTCCCTGGCCGTCGTACAGAACCACATCGGGAGGGTGTTGAAGCCTTTGAAAGACCTCGACTAATAAAGGGGCTTCCCGGAAGCTCAGCAACCCCGGGATATAGGGAAAGGAGATCTTTCCCCTGACGAAGGCCTCATCCATGAGATCGAGATCGGGGAAGCTGAGGACAACCATACCGGCGATTCCGTCTCCGCCTCCCCTCGAATAGGAGACATCGGCCCCCGCGACGGAACTGACTGTCCGGGCCGAGTTGGTCAGGGAAATGCGGGCCCTCAATTTCTCCTGGATGCGGACGGCCTCCCGGTAGGTGACATTCCAAGGGTGAAGCGATTGTGCAATCATAACCTCACCGATAGGGGCCGCAAATCCCTTGGACCCAGCGCCCCGTCGGCCTATTCGATCTGTTGGATCGTTCCCTTTTTTACCGTCAGGATGAAGGGGATCTTATTGGGCCTCCCCTCGGCATCGAAGGAGGTGAGCCCTGATACCCCATCAAATACCATTACCCCCATGAGGCCATCCCTCATTTGGCGGTGGGAGTAAATCTCCTGATCCGTCAAAACCTGAACGCAGAGATCCATAGCATCGTAGGCTTGAGCCTCCAAGATGGTGGGATCTGATTCAAAGGTGTTCGTGAAGTCCCAAACAAACCTCGTAATACGGGCATTTTGGCTATCCTTGAAGAAACCGTCGGCGAATAGCGATCCATCGACGTATTTTCCCGCCTCCGAGACCAGTTCCGGCGAATTCCAGGCACTGGTTCCGAGGAGCGTTATCCCGATCACGTTGTAATAGGCCAGTTGGGGCACAATGAGGGCAATACGCTCTGAATAGTCCGGAATGAAAAGGGCGTCGAATTCAATAATGGGCTCGAAATCTTTTTTCCGCTTTCCTTTCTTCTGAACGGCTCCTTCTTGAAGCCCCGCCAACTGTTTGATTTGCCTCCCGAAATCCATTTGTTCGTTATCGTAGGATTGAACCCCCATGATCTCGCCCTCATTCCTCAATACCTCGTCGATGAAGAGGTGAGTCAGCTTAATTCCATAGAGATCCCGGGGGTAAAGGATGGCGAACCGACTCAGCCTCAGCTCATCTATAGCAAAGGAGACGAGGGCCTTTATCTGCTGAGAATTGGTGAGGCAATTTTGGAAGACAAAGTCGCCGATTTCGGCCACGTCCTCCCTTTGGGTGAGGGTAATGATGGGTACTTCCAATTCCTGGGCCCTTATGGCGGCTGCCTCGGAGGTGACGCTCAAGAGCGGGCCGATGATGGCCATAACTCTTTCCGAATCGACCAGATCTTCCACCGCAATCTCTGCCTCGCTGGGGCTGGATTTCGAATCTTTGATTACCAGCTTAATGGGCATGCCCTCGTAGTTTGGTTCGAAGGCATGGACAGCCAGCTCAATTCCGTGGAGCGAACGAATTCCATAGACTCGATTTTTACCGCTCAAGGGGAGAATGCAACCGATGACATTCCTTTCTGGAATCGACTCCTCTTTTATTCGGTCGAAGAAGGCCTCGACCTGGGGGTAATAGGATTGATCCTGAAACTCGTCCATGACCCGGTAGATCAATTTCTTGCTTCGCTCCACATCTCCTTGGTCGTAGGAGATCTGGGCCATCCTGAAGGTGGCATAACCTGAAATGGGGGAATCCTGATAAATGAATTGGACCTCTTGGAGCTGGGCGAGGGAGAGGCGTTGGTCCACGATTTCCGTGATCTTCTGCCATATTTCCTCTTTTTGTGCCTCTTCTTCGGCGTTCTCCATGGCCTTGATATGCCATCTCAGGGCTTCGAAATAATCCCCAAGCCCAGAGTAATCCTCCGCCATCACGGAGTAGATTATCGATTTCCTCAACGGGGATAAGGAGAGGGGAAGGACTTCCCTGAGGAGCCGAAGGGAATCCTCATATCGCCCTATATGGCTGTAGCAGATGCCGAGCTTGTACTTGGCTTCATTTGCCAATGGACTGGCTGGATATTGCTCAATGAGTTCTCGAAATTTAAGGCCTGCATTGGCGAAATCCCCCTTTGAAAAGAGGAGCTCTCCCATGTTGAATAGGACGACATCTCGAGATTCTCCCTCCGGTTTTTCCTCTTCTCCTGGCTTTGGCACCTTCTCCGAAATGGTGGGCTCTGGAGGTTTCTCCCCCACCGGTATTTTCGCCTTGGGAACACAGGACAGGGCGATAAGGAAAGTAAGGGAGATGAGAAGGCCTCTATTCAACCACATAATGGATGCTCGGTAGGTTCCGAAATTGTTCGTTGACGTCAAGCCCATAGCCTACAACGAAGAGATCTTCTATATCGAAGCCCACGTAATCCGCCTCGAATTCCACTTGACGGCGCGATTTTTTATCCAATAGGCAGCAAATCCTGAGAGATCGAGGTTTTCTGGACCAGAACTCATCGGCCAAAAACTTCAACGTGCTGCCGCTATCAATGATATCCTCGACGACGATCACATCCTTGCCCTCGATGGGGATGCTACTGTCCCGGGTGACCCGAATGTGGCCCGATGAGACCATTTCAGAGCCATAGCTTGCCAACCCAATGAAATCAACCTGGACGGGCAAGTCGATGTGGCGCATAAGGTCGGATAGAAAGACAAAGGCCCCCTTGAGGATACAGATAAAGAGAACCTCCTTACCCCGATAGTCCTGGGAGATTTGTTGGGCCAACTCCTTAACCCTTCGGTGGATCTGGTCTTGGGTGAAAAGTGGCTTGAGGTCATATCGTTCCATTTCAGCACTACCCGGAGGCCCTTTGAGGAAGGCTTCCTTGCTTCTTTTGGCGGCTTAAGGACTTCCGTCAGAGGGCATGTTGCAAAACGATGATCTCCGTCTCCTTCGGGAGTCCCCCCTTATCAATGGATATCTCGCTGGAGCTCATCACTTTTACGTTGGCTTTTCCCTTGGTAAATTCTTCAACGGGGGTGATGGGAAACTCGCATTTCCCTGTTTTGAAGTGCATTGGTATGATGATCGAGGGATTAAGCTGACCAGCGACTTGGGAAGCCTCCTTCGAGTCTATGGTATAGAACCCCCCAACAG
>DAOVGJ010000108.1 GCA_030672465.1 Pseudomonadota bacterium
ACCATTGAGTACTCCCATCACCGGGTTTGCTTCTTCGTCTTTATGCGGGCTGCTTTTCCCCTCAACTTCCTCAAATAGTAAAGTTTTGCCCTTCGAACCCTTCCGCGGTTTACGATCTCAATCTTTTCGATCCTCGGTGAATGACTGGGAAAAATCCTCTCCACGCCGATCCCATAGGAAACCTTTCTCACGGTAAAGGTTGCCCCAACTCCACCCTTTCGTTTTCTGATGACCACACCCTCGAAGACCTGTATCCGCTCCTTCTCCCCCTCGACGATCTTGAAATGGACCTTGACCGTATCCCCGACGTTAAAATTGGGCAGATCCATCCTCATCTGCTCTTTCTCAATCGATTCCATGGAATTCATCTTCTCCTCCTTCTATCTGCCCTACCTGTGACCCAGCAGTCGATCCAGGATAATGGCCGCCGCGGAGCGCACGGAGAGGTGGTTGTAATCAGAACCCTCAATAGGGGCCAAAGTGTAGTCGCAATTGCGGGTGATCTCTTCCGTCAAACCCCAACCGGTGCCGAATAATAACAGAAATGGCTGGGATCTATCGGACAAAATCTCCTTGAGCTGATGGTAACCGATATTCCCCCGTTGGGACCGAGCCCCCGTGGCAACAACCTTCACTTCTGCTCCCCATTGCCTCGATATATCGCCAATGGTTCCCTCCATGGATTCCTCCACCTTCACCAAGGAAAGGGCAGCCCGCCTCGTGGGATTATAGGTGGCTCCCTTCCCCTCGACCCAGTGCCGAACAACCCTCTGTACCAACTGGCCCTGGGATTTCAGAGGAGTAATGACATAAAAACCCCCAAGATCGAAAGTCCTCGCAGACCTGGCGATATCGTGGATATCCACCGTTGTCACCGCAGTGGCGACGATGTTTCCCTTCCTATCATAAACAGGATAATGGACTAAGCCAACGTATATGTTGAGGTTGCTAAAGATTTTCCCTCGAAGGACTTAGCTATCGTTTTCCTTCCTCTCTTCCCTCTTTATCTCTTCCAAGAGGGCAAGGTCACCTTCCGGGAGATTTCCCTTTTCCAGGAGATCGGGGCGCCGGACTAACGTCCTCTTCAATGCCTCCTTCCTTCTCCAATGGGTGATTTGCCGATGATTTCCCGACATCAAAACTTCAGGGACCCCCTTTCCCCTAAAAACACGGGGCCGAGTGTATTGGGGATATTCCAGCAGGGTATCGGCAAAGGATTCCTCCAAGACGGATGTCCCTGAACCTAAAACTCCCGGCACAAAACGGGAAACGGCATCAATAACGACCATAACGGCCAATTCCCCCCCCGTCAAAATATAATCGCCGATGGAGATCTCCTCGTCAATGTACTTCCTTACCCGTTCGTCTACCCCCTCGTATCGCCCACAGACGAAAAGGAGATGGTCGTATTGGCTGAGCCTTATTGCCTCACCGTGATTGAATGTTACCCCCTGCGGAGTCATCAAGATAACCCTCGGTGAACCATTGGTGGATTTGATCCACTCAATACCCTCCACAATTGGCCCAGCTTTCATAACCATACCACTCCCGCCGCCATAGGGGGAGTCGTCGACGACGTGATGTTTGTCCGTGGTGAAATCCCGAATATTAAAGACACTGACCCGGATAACCCCCCTATCAATAGCCTTTTTCAATACGCTCGATGCAAAAGGAGACTGGAACATATCCGGAAAAAGGGTGAGTATATCGAAGCGAATCATTCCTCCAGAAGCCCCTCTATTGGGTGAATCACCATTTGCCCCTTTTCCCTATCCAACCGCACAATTACCTCTTCCGTGGCTGGAATCAGCCATTCCCTTCCCCTGCCCTGAACGAGATAAACATCGTTGCTTCCCGTAGGCAGTATCGCTTCCACCCTGCCCAGAGCCCTGCCCTCCTCGGTAACCACATCCATTCCGATAATTTCAAACCAATAGTATTCCCCTTCTTCCAGGGGGGGGAGGTTTCCCCTCTTGACCAAAACCGATGCGCCGATTAATTTCTCCGCATCAGCAACTCCTTCACAACCCTTCAATTGGGCATAAATGAATTTATTGTGAATTTTCGCCTCCTTAACCTCATAGGCCTGCAGGTGGCCATCCCTATCTTCCAGGTAGACCTTTCGGTATGACAAGAAATCAGACCGTTTCTCGTTGTAATAGTGGATTCTGAGATTACCCTTTATCCCATGGAGTCTCGAAACCCTCCCGATGGTGATGTATTGGCCTTTCATTGGGATTTATTCGATGATCTCCAAAACGGAATGCCTTCTGATCTTAGTCGATGCGGCACTCAGGATCGTCCTTATGGCCCGAGCCGTCCGCCCCTGCTTACCGATCACCTTGCCCAAATCCTCTTTGGCAACTGTCAATTCGATGACAGAGGTCCTTTCCCCTTCAACTTCGGAGACCCTCACCTGATCAGGGTTGTCCACGAGAGCCTTGGCGATGTATTCGATTAACTCTTTCATTACTCCCCTCCCCCTTGAAATGGATTGAGTTCGCAGAGGTAACCACCGGAGATCCACGAATTCTCAACCTCCCTACGCCAGTTTTTTCAAGATACCAGATTGTCTTAACAGGTTCCTGACCGTCTTGGTGGGCTGGGCACCCTTCTTATACCACTCCATCGCCCTGTCCTCCATGATATGAACTTCAGCAGGGTCCTTATTGGGATCATAGGTTCCGATATTTTCGATAAACCGACCATCCCTCGGGAAACGAGAATCCGAAACCACAATCCGGTAAAATGGATTCTTCTTGCTACCAAACCGGGCCAACCTCATGACGATAGCCATCTTTTGCATCACCTCCCCTGGTTTTCCACGGTAATCTAAATCCGCAACATCTTATAGAGCTCCCTCGTTCCTCCTGTTCTCAACTTTTTCATCACCTTGAGCATCTGCGTGTATTGTTTGAGAAGTCTATTAACATCTTGAACCGTTGTCCCGCTCCCCCTCGCTATCCTTAATCGCCTGCTCCCATTGATGATGGCATGATTCCGTCGCTCTTTCGGAGTCATGGAGTTGATGATGGCCTCAATCTTCACCAGTTCACGCTCCTGAAAGCGAATTCCTTTCAGGCTTTTCAACCCCCCAATCCCCGGAATCATATTCAGGATGCTCTCAATGGATCCCATCTTCTTGATCTGCCGAATTTGATCCCTGAAGTCCCCCAGGCCAAAGGACTCCTTTTTCAGCTTTCTCTCCAGCTCCGCGGCCTTTTGCTCATCGAAAGTGGCCTGGGCTTTCTCGATCAACGAAAGGATATCCCCCATTCCCAGGATTCGAGAGGCCATCCGCTCGGGGTGAAATACCTCTAATGCGTCCAATTTCTCACCCGTGCCGATGAATTTTATGGGTTTCCCCGTTACCCCCTTGATGGAGAGGGCAGCACCTCCCCTTGCATCACCTTCCATTTTAGTGAGGATAACCCCGTCAATGTCCAGCGCATCGTTAAAGGCCTTGGCGATATTGACCGCATCCTGACCCGTCATGGCGTCGGCCACCAAGAGGATCTCCTTGGGATTCAATTCCCCTTTTATCTCCTGGAGTTCTTCCATCAGCGGCTCGTCGATGTGAAGTCTGCCTGCAGTATCGATGAGCATAAGGTCACAACCCGCTCGCATAACCATCTGCCCCGCCCGTTGGCAGATCTCCAGCGGGCTTTGCGCAGGACTGGATTCATAAAACTCTATCCCCGCCTCCTTTGCCAATAGTTGAAGCTGCTGGATAGCCGCTGGCCTGTATACGTCGGCCGACACCAGGTAGGGGAATCGCTGCCTATCCCTGAAGTATGCCGCCAACTTGGCGGCCGTGGTCGTCTTTCCACAGCCATGGAGCCCAACCAGCATAATGGCAGCGGGCGGCTTGCCCGATAGATGGATTTTTGGCTCCCCATCTCCCATCAACGATGCCAGCTCCTGGTGGACAATCTTAATCACCTGCTGGGCAGGGGTTAAACTCGCCATGACTTCCTGACCCACGGCCCTCGAGTGGACGGATTCGATGAAATCCTTAACCACCTTGAAATGAACATCGGCCTCCAATAGCGTAAGCCTGACCTCTCTAAGGGCCGCTTTGATATCCCCCTCCTTCAGCTTTCCATGGCCCTTAAGCTTCTTAAAAACGTCCTGTAACTTTTGCGACAGATCCTCGAACATTGCAACTTGAGGTCTTTTAGGGATGGAGACTAACAAAACATCAATAAACTAAACTATTAATTTTATTAAAATTAACAATAATTGTCAATTCACCTATTCTTTGGTGTTTCCTGAGTTTCAAGGGAAGACCGTTGTCCATGAGCGAAATTCCATCCTTCAAACTGCAGCACCGCATAACGGCAGTACTTAAACTCGGCTGGAAGGGGTAAGTATTCCCCGCCGTTCGGCTGAGCTCACGACGAAGCCTGCGAACCCCGAAAGGGTTACTTCGATGGCATGGAGGCGAAGGGACAAGGGTGTTTCCTTATGAAAAATATAATTTGCCCTATAATCAACAAGTTACAAAAATACTCCCTATAAAGGTCACGAAACTCCAGAATTTTACAACCTAACATTTCGCTTGACTTTCATTGAGGATTTGCTTTAATGGGCTGAAAATTTGGTTTCAGGCCTTGTGTGAAGTCTGACACAATCAGCGGTGAGAATTTCAGGGAAGGAGGATCGATCCATGCTTAATAAAATCCTCATTGCAACAGATGGCTCGGATCATGCGAGAAAGGCCCTTGAGTATGCTTCGGATATTGCCGCAAAGTACGAAGCTACGGTTTATCTCATCCATGTGGTCTCTCCACTACCCAGTATGCCCGAAGTAGACGTCCAAAAAATACAAGATATCCAGCAAAAGATTGCCAAGGAAATCATTGAGGAGGCCGAAAGGGAAATCAAGAAGAAGGGCGTCGAGAGTTATCAGTCGACCATACTTCAAGGACAGCCGGCGCAAGAGATTATAGAGTTTGCCAGAAAAAATAGCGTTGATATGATTGTTATGGGCAGTCATGGAGCGGGCAGTGTTGAAACTCTCTTGCTCGGAAGCGTTTCCCATAAAGTCAGCCATCTGGCTGACTGCACCTGTGTAACGGTGAAATAAGATTTCCATGAGAAGCCGGGAAGGGGGAACCTTGGATAGGAGGTGATCGCTATGCCATTTGAATTGACACC
>DAOVGJ010000167.1 GCA_030672465.1 Pseudomonadota bacterium
TCTGGTACCTTGCTCAGCCACCATTCATAGACAGGAGCCATAGCATCTTTGAATTTTACCAACTCCTCCTGGGTGGAAATATGAACCTTCACGCCCTTTTCCTTGTATAATGCGATGCCTTTCTTCATAAAAGCGTTGAGCACCTCCAATTGCTCCTGACTGCGTTCCTTGCCCGCTCTCTTCATGATTTCTTGCACGTCCTTCGGCAGGCTGTCCCATTTTTTCTTGTTTATAACGAGAAAGCTGCAGAAGTATGCCATATTAGTGACGGCGAGATGTTCAACAACCTCATACAGCTTTCGCCCGAGCCCGGTAATAAGGGGACGTGTGCAACCGTCAATCGTTCCTCTCTGAAGCGCCAGGTAGAGCTCCCCCGAACTCATGGTCGTGGGAGCGCCTCCCAGGAGTTCCATGGCTTTGCAGGCCGTAGTGCCGGAAACGCCCCATTTTTTCCCCTTTAAGTCTTTTGGCAAATAAACGGGGAAATTTTTTGCATAAATCTGATAAGGCCCGCCAGCTGCCACATCCAGCACTACCATGTTATGCTTCAGAAGCTTCTCGCTGATTCCCAGATCCCAGAGGCCTGCATTCAGGGTTTTCTGCAGGCTGTCGGGACTACTCCACATGAAGGGGAGATTGCTGATTCCCAGCTCAAGAACGATCCCCGTGTTATAGATATCAAGGGGAGCACTCATATCGATATCTCCCCGCTCTAATGCAGCAAACTCCTCCTTCCCTTTGAAAAGCTGGGCGGAATGATACAGCTTAAATTTGACCCGGCCGTTGCTCCGCTTTTCCACCTTTTCCGCAAAATTTTTAATTGGTAGCCAAAGGTATTCATATGAAGTTGGCCAATAGGTGGAAAAGACAATCTCTATTGGTTTTGATTTTGCCTCCACTGGGGTAGTGATGCCGGCTATCAAGCCTAAAATGACCAATGTCGCTACAATTGTATACATATGTTTTGCTTTCATGGGCATCTCCTCTCTCTAATAGAATAAAGGCTCCGAAGATGTATCCCTCAATTCCTCTTTTTGTATGCATCACCTCCTTTGTTAGAGCATCGATTAAGAAACGCTCTTTGCTCAAGGGCGTGCAAGGGCTACTAGAAGGAATAGCAATCCACCTGATGGTAGTAATAAAGCACTTCTAGGGGACACCCTTTCAGAGATCGCTTTATACTGTCGTTCCTTCATTCCACTTATAAAAAAGCCGAGCCATCCATTTGCTTTGGTAACTCGGCTATCGTCTTGGGGCAGTGACTTGGGATCTTCGATCTGATGATTTGTTCTATCTGGAAATACAGTGGTAGACTTTTTCTCTCTGATGTTAGAGAATTCATGATAATATCCTTATATTATAATATTATATATTTGTCAAAATTTTTTTAAAACAAATTCCCCGTGCCTTTAGGACCATCGGGAAAGAGGGGACATTTCAATTAGAGCCTGTATTTGGCCTCAAAGGACCGAATTTCAGGGAAACCGATGAACGTGTCAAATTCCTCAAAGCTCATCATCTCATCCAGAAGTCCCTCGGTCGTCCCTTCCCTCTTCAGGATTTCCATAGCCCTCTGCATTGCCCTTGCTGCCACAAGTAAACACGTTACGGCATAGGCTACAATGCTGAAGCCCATTTCCTCCAGCTCCCTGACGTGAACCAAGGGTGTCTTTCCCCTTTCTATCATATTGACCATGCTAGGCCTATCAAAACTCTCCCCGATAATCCTCAGTTCTTCTTCGTTCTGGGGAGATTCAATGAAAATGATATCGGCCCCCGCCTTTTCGTACATCTTTCCCCTCTTGATGGCTTCTTGTAAACCCAACACTGATCGCGCATCGGTGCGGGCCACGATGAGAAAATCATCGCTTCGCCTGGATTCTACGGCGGCCTCAATTTTGCGGACCATCTCACGGGCATCAATAACCCTTCTCCCCTCTGTATGCCCGCATTTTTTGGGCATTTCCTGATCCTCCAATTGAATGGCCGCTGCCCCGGCCTGTTCGAACTCCTGCACGGTTCTCCGAACATTGATGACATTCCCATAGCCTGTGTCACCATCGGCCAGCAAGGGAACCTGAATCGCCCGGGCCATATTGTGAACCCTCTCCAACATCTCAGTGAAGGTTATCAAACCCGCATCGGGAAGGCCCAGGTGGGATGCCGATTGGCCGAAACCCGAAAGGTAGACCGCCTCAAAACCTGCCCCTTCGATAATCTTGGCAGAAATCATATCAAAGGCGGCTGGAACAACCAGGATGGAATCCCTCTGAAGGAGTCTCTTTAATTTCCCTTTCTCCACGTGCTTACCTCGTGCGAAATTTTCTATTCATTAACCCTGTATAGGAGCCTGATTTTCGGATAAGGGACCCCTTTACGTGAAGATTCGCCGATCTATTCCATGCTATGGATGTATTTTGCTACCAGATCCCCAACCTCAGTTGTGCTCACACCCATCTTCCCCGCCTCCATACTCTTCATATTCTTCTGAATAACCTCCATCACGGCCCTTTCGACAAGCCTTGCGGCCTCCTCTTCCCCCAAATGGTCCAGCATCATGTGACAGGCCACAATAGCCGCAAGGGGATTGATAATGTTTTTTCCCGTATATTTTGGAGCAGAGCCGCCAATGGGCTCAAACATGGAGGTCCCTTTGGGGTTGATATTTCCTCCTGCAGCGATACCCATTCCTCCCTGAATGGTGGCCCCGAGGTCGGTGATGATATCCCCGAACATGTTGTCGGTCACAATCACATCGAACCATTCCGGGTTCTTGACCATCCACATACAGATGGCATCCACATGGGCATAGTCTTTTTCTATGTCGGGATACTCCTGACCCACCTCGTAAAAGACCCTCTCCCATAGGTCAAAGGCGTAGGTGAGGACATTGGTCTTGCCGCAAAGGGTGACTTTTTTCGCCTTATCTCGCTTGCGGCAATACTCAAATGCATAACGGACACACCTCTCCACGCCTTTTCTCGTATTGATGGACTCCTGGATAGCAATCTCATCGGGAGTTCCCTTTTTTACAAAACCTCCAGAGCCGGTGTAGAGGCCCTCTGTGTTTTCTCGCACCACAACGAAATCAATGTGTTCCGGACCTTTTTCTTTTAATGGTGTTTCGACTCCCGGGTATAGCTTTACCGGTCGAAGGTTTATGTATTGATCCAGGGAGAACCTCAAGTTGAGGAGGATCCCCTTCTCCAAAATCCCCGATTTTACATCCGGATGTCCAATTGCCCCCAGATAAATGGCATCCGCTTGGCGAAGCTCTTCGATAGCCGAATCAGGGAGTGTCTCCCCTGTCCTCAAGTACCTTTCCCCGCCAAAATCGTAATGGATGAGGTCGTACTTGATATCCACTTTCTCAGCAACAGCCTTGAGGACCTTTAACCCCTCGGCGATAACCTCCGGTCCCGTTCCATCCCCGGGGATAACAGCAATACGATAGGTTTTCTCCATTTAGCTCCTCCCTTTGGCGATATGTTCCATTAACCCCCCATCATCGATGATCTTCTGCATAAAAGGAGGGATAGGGTTGGCCTTAAAGCTCTGACCGGTCGTCCTATTCATTATTTCCCCGCTGAGCAGATCCACTTCAATCTCATGGCCATCCCGGATCCCATCGACGGCCTCATCGCTTTCTATGATCGCCAGGCCCGTATTGAAGGCATTTCGATAGAATATCCTGGCAAAACTCTTGGCTATAACACAGGATATCCCCTTTGCCTTTATGGCTATGGGAGCATGTTCTCGCGAAGAACCGCAACCGAAATTTGTCTCGGCAACGATGATATCCCCTTCTTTAACCTCCTTAACAAACCTGGGGTTTTCATTCTCCATGCAGTGTTGAGCCAACTCCTCTGGATCCGTTACATTGAGATAGCGGGCAGGGATAATAGCATCGGTATTGATGTTGGGGCCAAATTTCCAGGCCCTTCCCTTACATTTCATCCTCGCATCCTCCTTTCCCCCTTTTTCAATCCTTATGACCCAGCTCCTCTGGACTGCCAATCCTTCCTAAAACCGCCGATGCAGCCGCTACCGCGGGATTAGATAGATATACTTCACTCTCTGGATGCCCCATCCTTCCGACAAAGTTTCTGTTGGTGGTGGCGATTGCCCTCTCACCTTTTGCCAGTACGCCCATATAGCCTCCCAGGCAAGGACCGCAGGTCGGTGGGCTGATCACCGAGCCGGCGTCCAGGAATATCTCGAATAGCCCTTCCTTCATCGCCTGTCGATAAATGAGTGGGGTGGCTGGAATGATGATCAGTCTGACGTTGGGGGAGATTTTATGTCCCCTTAATACCTTGGCAGCCTCCCGTAAATCGTCTAATCTACCATTCGTGCAGGAGCCGATCACTGCCTGGTCGATAAAGACATTTCCTACCTCACCTATCCCTTTGGTATTGCTGGGGAGGTGTGGAAAAGCAACCTGGGGCTCAATCTTGGAGACATCAAACTCCCGTATCTCCTTGTATTGGGCCCCCTCATCGCTTGTGTAAAACCGGTATTCCCGTTTTGCCCTCCCCCTCACATACTGCTCGGTGGTTCCGTCTGGGAGGAATATCCCGTTCTTTGCCCCGGCCTCAATGGCCATATTGGCCATGGTGAAGCGCCCATCCATAGGGAGGGCGTCAATCGTTTCTCCGCTAAGCTCCATTGCCATATACAAGGCCCCATCCACCCCTATCTGGCCGATGGTGTAAAGGATGAGGTCCTTTCCTCCCACCCAGGGGTTCAGTCTGCCCTTGTAGATGAATTTGACCGTCTCGGGTACCTTGAACCAGAGTTCACCCGTAATCATCGACGCGGCAAGGTCTGTGCTTCCCACGCCCGTGGAAAAGGCCCCAAGGGCGCCATAGGTGCAGGTATGGCTATCAGCACCAATAACTAAATCCCCTGGGAGTACGATCCCCTTTTCCGGAAGGAGTGCGTGCTCGATCCCCATTTGGCCACCTTCATAATAGTGGATAAGTTCCTGTTCACGGGAAAACTCCTTCAAGGTTTTACACTGCTCGGCTGACTTAATATCCTTGTTTGGGGCAAAGTGGTCTGGAACCATAACCACTTTTTCCTTGTCGAATACCCTTTTGGCACCAGCCCTTCTAAACTGCTCGATGGCTATTGGCGCGGTAATGTCGTTGCCCAAAGCAACGTCCACCTTCGCATTGATCAGTTGCCCCGGATAAACCTCTCCCAGGCCTGCATGATCAGCCAGGATCTTCTGCGTTATCGTCATCT
>DAOVGJ010000184.1 GCA_030672465.1 Pseudomonadota bacterium
CGAGCGACTCGACATGAGCTCGTCGACATGCCTCAGTCGAGGACCTCAGGACTTAGTGCTGCCCTCGGCCATGAGCCCTCGACGTGAGTCTTCGACCCTGAGCTCCATTCGGCCCGAGCTCATGGCCGAGGGCAGACCGAAGGGCTCAGCCGAACGGCGGGGAATACTTGCCCCTTTCAGCCGAGTTTGGGTCTTGCCGCTATGCGGTGCGGCGGTTTGAAGGATGTAGTTACGCTCAGGAACAACGGAGTCACCTGACTTTGGAACAAAGCCTAATTCCGAGTAAAATTAAAGACCAAGAAAGTTTTTTCCGGCCTGGATAGGAACTACGGAATGGGATCGAACTGAACGAAGGAAAAACGAGCCATATGGGTGGTGAGATAGGTGGCGGCAATGCCGTTCAAAATTCCCGTCAAAATGCCAAAAAGGAGGAGCACCGGCAAGACGTAAAAAACTTCCGAGTGTCTGATGAAAAGGAGGTAGACAATTACCAACTGGACGATATTGTGAGTATAGGCTCCCATAACGCTGATGCCCACCAGGCTGAAGATGCCCTTGAACTGCTTGTATGCCATCCCCATGACCAGGGTGCTCCCAATTCCACCCCCCATCCCTAAAAAGAATGCGGGGGTGAAGAAGGTCCCCATCAAGATTGTTCCCAGGAATACCCGCAATATCGTCACCATCAACCCAACCCTCAACCCAAACATGGCGATGGCCGTCAGGGCGATAATATTGGCAAAACCGAACCGAAGCCAGGGGGAGGGCGAGGGGATGAACATTTCCACGCTGTGGATGACAACAGCCATCGCCACAAGCGAAGAGATGAAGGCATTTCGTTTGATCTTCCTCATATACCTTTACGGGGAAAAAGCCGATTTCCCCTTGAATCGGTGGCCCCGAACATTTCGACGACCCAAAAGGGCCTAAGACAGCAAGAGGGGGAAATCACTTGCTTACCGCATAAACGGACTGCTCATCTCCCCCTTTTATCCGAATGAAGACACGGTTTGGAAGGCAGACCAAGGTCTCGCCGGATCTACTGATGGGACCGGACTTGACACAGAGCTTGTGGGGGCAAGGGGAATCGAGGACTCGAACGCCCTTGTTCACTATTTTCACCCTGGTCGTACCCAATTTCCCATCCACGGGGATGAGCCGGTCCTCCTCCAGGGAAAAATTCCCGACCACCCTCCCATCCACCTCGATCACGACCCATTCCCCTTCATGGTGGAAGTGCTTTATGATGGGAAAGCTGAGGAGGGTCAAAATGACCAATCCCGCGATCAAGATCTTATCCGCTAAGGTCAGCATTGCGAATGTTTAGGTATCCGAAGTTCCCCGAGTTTGTGGAGAACACCGTTGTCCCTGAGCGTAATTTGCTGGAGAAGTGGGGTACCCATCGAGGGTGAGTAGCAAGGGGAAAGGCAGCCCCTGGTTTTTCCTCAACCTCCAACCTCTCAACCTTGACCTGCTGAGGGGTGATGAACCCCGAAGCACTGCGCGAAGGAACAAGGGTGTTCGCTTATGAAAGATAGAATTTGCTGTATAACCAATAGCTGACAAATATACCCCATGTAAAGGTCAAGAAGCTCTGATTAGGTATTTGCTAGTTGGCTTTTGGCATAGAAGGATCGAATCCTTTGGGCAAAGAGGGCATCCAGCGCCTCGTTATCCTTGGGAGACCAACCGAATACCTTCTCCCACACCTCCTGACTCTCCATGCACAAGTAAATGAAAAGACTGGGTTCGTAATCCCGCAACCGGCGAACGATCTCCCGATACATCTCCACCCTGATGGATTTAAGATACCGAAACTTCCCATCGTTACCCGGAAAGAGCTCAGCACAGAGGATCTTAGAGGCGGGAAATCGATTACGAATGATCGGCTTCAAATAGGGAGGAAAACGAAATCCTCCTAAACTGACCCAGATGATACCCTTCCCATCGATCCTCTCGAACACCTTCTCTATAACCCCCCGGTAATCCCGTTTCCATTCAGGGTAATGGATGAGGGGATCGAAATGCAATCCGATGGGATATCCCTTTTGCTGACATTTCCTGGCTGCTTCCAATCTCTCCGCCAGGGTTGATGCGCTCAATTCCTCCTCTTTGACCACCTTTTCGGGATTCACCGACCAGGAAACCACCGTTTTTCCCCCGTGGTCCAGGTCCAGCAGGTTACTCACCTCATCCGTTTTCGTCTTCAGCTCGAAGATCCCATTTTCTTTATCGGAAAAGAAGGGAACCATGGTGGTCGAGAAATGGGTCATCTCATCAAAGGCAAGGCTATCCCCCAGTTCTCCAGTTCCCAGGCGAAAGATCCGACTTGGATTGCTGGAAAGCTTCTCCTCCACCTGGGCGAAGAGCTCATCGATATTGACATAAATGGTGATAGCGGGGTTGTTGAGATACCCTTGAAGGATGCAGTAAGAACAATCAATAGGGCAGTTGGTGATGAGATTGATGATTTGATAGCGGCAACAGATACGATGGTGGGTCCCGGGGCACGGTTTCACAAACTCGCCCTTCTGCCGGGTGATCAAAAGGCTGTGCTTTCCTTCCCCGATCGGATCCTCGAAGGAACCGAGCCTGCGCGTAGCCTCCTGTACGCTGTTTAGCATTGTTACGGGAATCTCCCCCGCTTTGCTCAAAATTCGCTCTGTCACTGGGTTTCCCGCAACCCCTCGATCCAGGAAGATCCTTTTCAACTCATATCTTGCCATGAGTTCCACTTACCGTTAATTGGAGGCTTCTCGACTTTCTGGAGATCTCTGAAAAAGTCGCTCTTCACTGCAAAGAGCGCTCGGGAGGCTACTTCGTTCCCCAACTTATTATATATGACGACATAAATATTTGCGTAGAGGAGAGAATACAAGCAAATCCGAAATCCTAATTTCTAAACCCTAAACAAAAACAAAGCACTAATGATCAAATGACCAAAACGTTTAGGATTTAGGCATTTGGATTTAGATATTGTTTAGTATTTAGTGCTTCGGCCCGCGACGAGCCCCTCGGCCTGAGCTCGGGTCGAAGGCTCGGCCGAGTCGATTTAGGATTTATTCCTTGTTTGACTGCAACACCGCATAGTCTTACGGAACTACATCGATCATTTCCCCCAACTCCTTCCGTTCCGAGGCCTCCATCAATTTCGCAAGGATAGCCTTGAATTCCTCCACATCCGTAAAGCCAAACTCCAGCCTGAACGTGTCTCCCTCGAAATAAGGAGGGGGTTGGAGGGATATCCCTGGGCTCAACCCCAGTCCCTTCCGCTTCTCCCGAAACTCCTTTTCCAACTCCGTTAACCGGGGGTACCTCATCTCCCGGAGCCGTCTTCTCACCCGATGGGTCTTTTGAACCTTGGAGAGGCTGACGTCGGATGCTATCGCCTCTATTTCTCCTCGGACCAGTTCCCTCACCGTCATCCCATCTCTCAAGGAAATCTCCCGCAAGAAGGTCAAAACCTCCTTCAACTTATTCTCCCCCAGTTTAAGTTTTGAAACCAACCTTCCTATCTCTGCTTGATCTTCGGGGGGCAATTCCAATAGCTGGGCCGCGTTCTCCAGGGATACCTCCTCCTCTACGATATATCGCTTTATCCCGGCTCGCAACTGCACGAGCTGAGACACCTTTCCCAAAATTTTAAGGCTAGGTTGGAGGCCAAGCATGGGCATGTAATCCCTGGCAACCGACTCCTCTGAAAGCCCAAATCGGTGAATGAGTTTGTGCAGCACCATCGATTTCTCGATAAGGTTCAGCCCACGGGTTGTGAGGTTCTCGTGAAGGGCCATGTGAAAACCTTCCAGGTCGCCCAACTCCGATTTCCGGTAAGAGAAGGCCTCAATTTCTTTCAGCCCCAATTGCTCACAGACAGTCAGCCTCTTGAATCCGCTAATCACCTGGTAACCCAACCCCTGGGATTTCTCCCTTGCGATAATGGGCTGAACAAGACCAACGTGCCCTATGGATCTCCTGAGAGCCTCAAGATTGGGGTGAAAGGTCATGGAAAAGAAGTGATCCCTCGAATCGATGGCTTCAATCCCTATCTTCCTTAAAACCCGACCCATTTATGTTTGCTCCAGTTTGGTTTTTTTAATCCAATTGGTCCCCCTATGCGCCATACCGTTTGGCCAAGTCCTCGTACTTCTTCCCCTCTTCTCGCTTCCCCCTCTTGTAAAACCCACGGGATAGAATGTGACACTTCCTAACCAGCTCTCCCGATACCATCCTTCTTTCCTCGGCCTTCAGATCTTGAGAACGCAGGAGATTCTCCAGGGCCATCACCCGATATCGATCATTTCCCCATGACCGAGTGGAGAGCTGATCAGGGTGTCCTCCCCTTTTTACGATGAGTTTTTTTTCGATAAAGAGGACGGGATAACGGCAGGTCAATCGCAGCCAGAAATCGTAATCCTCACATACGGGCAGGGTCTCGTCAAAAGCCCCTATTTCCTCAAAGAGAGCCCTTTTCATCAGAGCCGAAGAAGGGCTGATAATGCACAGGGGTAAACACTTCTCGAAGATCCAGCCTGAATATTTGGCATGCCTCTTCTTTGGATTGACCCTTATCCCCCTTCTTATCCAGACTTCATCGGTATAACTCAGCGGGAACTGGGGGTTTGCCTCCATACACCGCACCTGAATTTCCAATTTCCTCGGCTCCCACAGATCATCGGAATCCAAGAAGGCAACATACTTTCCCCTGGAAACCCTCAAACCCAAATTCCTGGCGGCGCTGACACCACTGTTATCTTGAGAAATGTATTTTACCTTATTGCCGAAGACCCTTAAGGACTCACCGGTCCCATCCGTCGACCCATCATCCACCACCCACAATTTGAAATCCCGGTAGGTCTGCTTCAGGACGGAATCGATGGCATCTTTTACCCTGGGGAGCCTGTTATAGGTGGGTATGACCACCGAAACCCTCGCCATGCCATTTACCCTTATGCCATTTTCCGAGTCATTTTCTTCAGTCTGTTAATTCGGCGCTTATAGATTTTCGCTATTCGAGCATCCTCCTTCTTGACCGCCTCCTCCTTCAGGGCCTTAAATTCGCGGATCCTCTTCTTGAGATCTGGCACGCTCACCTCAGCCTTCTTCTCAACCTTCTCCTCCTTCTTCACCTCCTCCTCGATTCCGCGGAATTTTCTGACGGCCGCAAGCAGTTCCTCCTTTTTCATAGCATGAACGCCCGTGATCTCGGGGATCTGCGAAGCAATCTCCCTCAGCTCCTTCGCCGTCATCTTCTCCAGGGGTTTTTCCTTCTTCTCCATATCTCCCTCCTTTTCAATTTATCTCCTAAGCAGCTCCCCTCCTATTGAGTACCCTCTCCTTATGAGGATAACCACAAGATAGACGAAGGGGGTGTCCAGAATGGCAATGAGCACCTTGATACAGTATTGCCCCTTAATCAGGGGAAACACAGGCATAGTACCATAGAAGGCAATGGTTATGAAAATCAACGTATCAATGAATTGGGAAACGACCGTTGAGGCGGTGTTCCTCAACCAGAGATGCCGCTCTTCAGTCCACTTTCTCCAAATATGAAAGGCCCATACGTCATGATATTGGCTCGCCAAGTAAGCGATGAAACTGGCGATGATAATCCTGGATGTACTTCCCAGAACGGTGGAGAAGGCCCTCTGTTCTCTCCAAAAGGGGGCTGCATCCCAGGCCAGGGCCAGCCGAATGAGGAGGAATGTAACGAGCAAGGTAATAAACCCGCTGAAGATCACCCGATTCGCTCGCTCCTTGCCCCAAATTTCGTTGACAACATCGGTGACCACAAAGGTAATGCAATAGGCCAATACCCCGGCCGGGACGAAAAGGCCGAGTACCGTAATGATCTTACTCGCCAGAACCGAGGAAATCACCAGGGCTCCGACGAACATCGACACCAGGAGGATGAAAGCCCTATCCTCGTTTCCGTCGACCTCTTTCAATGGATTCATCCCCTGAGGCATCATCGCCCATCCGCATGAATTAGATATTGAGGTTATATCTCAAAACCCTGTAACATCTTATTCCGCTAGTACCAGTCTCCTTCCCAACTCGTAAGCTGCACAAATCTCCTCGGGGTGATTGAAGATCTCCCCCTTCTCATCCACTCCCCTCACAAGCAGTGTGTCGGATAAATCGACGTCCAGAGCGTCAAAGAAATACCGCACCGTGAGGGTCACCCCTTCAAAAAGCCTCTTGCCCCGGGTAGCACCGACCGAGATAAAGGCCCCCTTTCGCCGGGATTTACCAGGGGCGATGGTCCTTTTGAGGAGATACCGCTTCACCCAGAAGGACTGGCATCGGTCCATCAACATCTTGGTGTGTCCACTCACCGTATAGAAAAAGATGGGGGAAGCAACAATGAGGGCATCTGCCTGGACCATCTTCTCCGCCACTTCTTGAAAATCGTCCTCAATGACGCATCGGCCATCCTTCTTGCAGCCGTATATCTCAAGACAGGGCGAGATGGTTTTGTCCCTTAAGAAGATTACCTCCTCCTCGGCTCCCGCCTCGCGGGCGCCTTTGAGGGCCTCCTCCAGGAGAACCTCCGTGTTTCCTCCCCTGCGGGGGCTTCCGCTGACCCCGAGAATTTTCAAAAGCCTCCCACTCCGTTGACACTTGTGGGTTATTATAGTCGTCGAAATGGGTAAAATCAATGAATCGATA
>DAOVGJ010000236.1 GCA_030672465.1 Pseudomonadota bacterium
GGTGTTCCAGTTGTCACGCCAGTGGCATTGCTGGGTAGCTATGTTCGGAAAGGATAACCGCTGAAAGCATCTAAGCGGGAAGCCTACCTCAAGATGAGATATCCCTCCGTTCCGATTCGTCGGAATGGGTAAGACCCCAGGGAGACTACCTGGTTGATAGGTCGGGTGTGTAAGTTCGGTAACGAATTTAGCTAACCGATACTAATCGGTCGAGAGGCTTGACCATAAAATAGTTCAAGGGTCTGGAGGGAGGATTAGGGGTTAATTCTCTAATTCCCTAATCCCTCTTCCTGCCTTGGATAATAATCGTTACTCGTATTCAATTGCAGGTTTTGGTTAAACTTTTCCGGTGACCATAGCAGAGGGGAAACACCCGTTCCCATGCCGAATACGGAAGTTAAGCCCTCTAGCGCCGATGGTACTGCTTGCGAAAGTGAGTGGGAGAGTAGGTCGTTGCCGGGACACTCGAATAAGGCCCTTCCCGTATGGGAAGGGCCTTATTTTTTAACTTATTCGGCGGAGCATTCCTCTTGCGGTTCTGCGGTGTTGCAGTGCTGCGGTCAAAATATGGTGCTGCAGTGTTGCAGTTCTGCAGTGCTGCTGTCAAATAGATGTTTTCTGTTGGTACGGTGCTGCGGTGCACATTTTAATTCAACTACATGATAAATTCACACTCAGAGTTCTTTTTTCAGAGATCTCTATACGCTCAGGGACAACGGTGTTCCCTTGAAACTCAGGAAACCCCAATTATTTTTGTCTTGACACATTTTCTAATTTTGGCTATTTTTCAATGATATGGGGCCCATAGCTCAGTTGGTGAGAGTGCCGGTCTCACATACCGGAGGTCACTGGTTCAAGTCCAGTTGGGCCCACCAATGATTTTAAGGGGTTAGATAATTTCTAACCCCTTTTTTCCTCTTTTGCGAGGGAAATGATTTCATCAAAAGCCCGAGAAAATCGGGACACTCCTGCCAAATTTGTCTTGACTTATTTATTTACATTATATAGTTTTTTGGACTTAGGGACTCAATAGCAATCCTTGAGGTGGGGTTATGTCAGGGCATTCGAAGTGGAGTACCATTAAGAGGAAAAAGGGAGTGGCCGATGCCAAAAGGGGGAAGGTGTTTACCAAGTTGATCAAGGAGATATCGGCAGCAGCGAAATTAGGCGGAGGCGACCCAGAGGGAAATGCCAGGTTGAGAGCTGCCATTGCCACCGCCAAAGCGGAGAATATGCCCAAGGAGAATATTGAGAGGGCAATCAAAAAGGGAACGGGGGAGTTAGAGGGGGTAAACTATGAAGAGCTGACATATGAAGGATATGGACCGGGTGGCGTGGCAATCATGGTTGAGGTGCTGACGGACAACAAGAATAGAACCATTGCGGATATTAGGAATAGCTTCTCCAAGCATAATGGAAATCTCGGGGAGTCCGGGTGCGTCTCGTGGATGTTCACTTTGAAGGGACTCATTCTGTTCGATCAGGATAGAGTTGACGAAGAGAGGTTGATAGAGGTTGCCCTCGATGCGGGAGCGGAGGACATTAGGGAGCGGGAGAGGGAATTCGAGGTGATTACGGATCCGGCCCAATTTGAAGATGTCAAGAGGGCTGCTCAAGATGCGGGATTAGAATACTCCTTTGCAGAGGTGACCATGATTCCTCAAAGCACCGTTCGGCTTCTGGGAAAAGAGGCTGAGCAGATGCTGAGGTTGATGGAGCGCTTAGAGGATTCCGATGATATTCAAAGAGTATACGCCAATTTCGATATCCCCGATGAGGTGATGGAAAGACTGGCGGCGTAGAAAATAACGCCCGTCCTCTGATTGCAGTAATTATCATTAAGAGATATACGAGTCGAAACAGCAGGGGTACAGAGACTATTCAGAATATAAGGATGTAGGAGCCTTTATCATCGTCATTGCCTTCGTTCCGCGGTACCTTATAAGCCCCTCCCCGGAAAATCCTCCTGTTGCTCTTCCTTTAGGAAATCTCTAAAAACATAGAGAAGCCATTGGGAAGGGATTGCAATCCGTTGTCCCTGGTTGTATACTGGGGACGGTGACGGGAAATGCTTTACGATTTCACGGTGTATGGAGGAAATCGTGAAGGTAATAGGGATTGATCCTGGCCTAGCAAAAACGGGATTTGCCGTTGTCGAACCCCTTCAGAAGGGCGGGCGTGTCTGCCACTCTGGCAATATCAATACGAATCCAGGACATTCCCTTGAGGAACGGTTATCGACCATTTATCATGAATTATCCAGCGTATTGCGAAGATGGAGCCCCGATTTGATGGCTTTGGAAGATGTCTTCGTTGCGAAGCAATTTCCAATGGCGGCCTTACAACTGGGGGAGGTGAGGGGTGTTATTCGGCTGACCGCGAAAAATATGGGCATTCCTATATCGGAGATAAAGCCCACTGAGATGAAAAGCGCATTAACGGGAAGCGGAAGGGCGAGCAAAGAGCAGATCAAACGAGTAGTTCGGAGGATTTTACATATTGAGGATACAATCAAATCCGACCATATCTCCGATGCAATGGCATTGGCTTTGACGGGTTTAACTCGAAAAGGTGTATTTCGGTGGTGACGCGTGGGGGAAAATGATACGGTATATTAAAGGGCTTATGTTGAAGAAAGAGGATGATCGGGTGGTGGTTTTGGCCAACGGAGTTGGGTACGAGATATTACTGCCAACCGTAGTGAGGCAGACCTATAATAAGAAAAAGGCGGGAGAAGATGAGGTGGAGCTCTATATCTCGTTCCACCAGACCCCCCAGCAGCCGAAGCCCCAACTCATCGGTTTCAATTTTGAAATAGAGAGAGAGTTTTTTGAGAAATTTATCACGGTCAAAGATATTGGGCCAACCCTTGCCGCAAAGGCACTCGTATTACCCATTCCCAAGATCGCCAGGGCCATTGAGGAGAGGGATGTTGCCACGATAATGCGGCTTAAAGGAATCGGAGAACGGAAGGCCGAGATGATTATTTCCGAACTCAGGGGCAGGGTGGGGAAATTTGCCCTCATGAGGGAGGATGCGATTCCTCTTGCACCTGAGCCCGAGGATTTCCGCAAACAGGTCGAAGAGGTTCTTATGGGGGACTTAGGGCATAAGGTCAGCGAGGCTCACCAGATGATCGATGAGGCCATAAAGAGGAATCCATCCATATCCTCGCCTGAAGAATTATTTGAGGAGGTTTATCGGGGCGGGGTTCGATAGGGGGATGTTTGATGGAAGAAGGGGTTCGTGAGGAGTCGAGGGTTCCGGATGAGGGAGATCAGATCTGGGATTTGAGGCCAAAGAGATTATCCGAATACATCGGGCAACCTCGAGTCGTAGAATCCCTTGAGATCGCCATACGGGCGGCAAGGAAGAGGAGAGAGCCCCTGGAGCACGTGTTACTTCATTCCCCCCCGGGCCTGGGGAAGACGACCTTGGCCCATATTATAGCAACGGAGATGGACGGCAATCTCGTGACCTCCTCTGGTCCGGCTATCGAGAAAGGGGGAGATCTCATCAGCATACTCACCCATTTGGAGCGGGGAGATGTTTTGTTTATCGATGAAGCCCATCGGATGTCCACGGTCATTGAGGAATTCTTATACCCTGCCATGGAGGATTTTTGCATCGACTTCATTTTTGATAAAGGGGTTCATGCAAGAAGCCATCGGTACCGCTTGGAGCAATTCACGTTGGTGGCGGCTACCACTCGATCGGGGCTCCTTTCAGCCGCACTGAGGGAGCGTTTTGGAATACAGAGGACTTTGGAGTTCTATGCGGTCGAAGAGCTGTGTCAAATAGTGAAACGATCGGCCTCCATATTGGAGGTCCCCATAGACGAGGAGGGGACATACGAGATTGCCAAGCGATCCCGCGGAACTCCGCGCATCGCCAATAGACTTCTGAAGCGAGTGAGGGATTATTGCCAGGTTCGGGCAGAGGGGGTGATCGACAAGCAGATCAGTGATGAAGCATTGAAATTGGAGGGGGTGGATGAGATCGGGCTGACCGATTTGGATCGATGGTTTTTGGAGACGATCATCCGCTACTACAAGGGAGGGCCAGTGGGTTTAGAGGCAATTGCTGCCACGCTCCAGGAGGAAACGGATACGTTGGTGGATATGGTAGAGCCGTTTCTGCTCAAAATAGGTTTTGTTATAAGAAGGCCCAACGGAAGGAAGGCCACGGAATTGGCCTATCGCCATTTTGGCCTTTCTTTTCCCCACGATTCTGAAAAACAGCTCTCCTTTGGATGATGGGGTAAAAGTAGCGAGGGAGGGCCGCCAGTGAAAGAAGCGGACGGGGGAAATATCGGAAGTCTCAGTGGGCATTGGTGGAGTTTACCTCATCCCCATATCCGGGTATTTCAAACTCATCTCTTCTCTTAAACTCATATCCCTTTTGGGTTAGACTCAATCGAACAATCCTTCCGGGATCGCCTAAAGGGCCAAGGGGCTTTCCATTAAACGTTACATTCACGCCACCGGCATTACCGATTTTCAGCTTAATGTGCTCACCCGCACGTTGGGAAAAGGTCTCCCCCGCCCTTAATGTGATTTCCTGGGGGAGATCGGAGTCCACTTGGAGGGCGATCCAGGTTTCCTCAACGGCCTGGATTTGAAGGGTCAAACTCCCCCCACCTATCTCCTTCGGCTCGCTCATCCTTTCGGCAAGTTGGGTTTCGGCGGGAGGGGCTTCTTCAATCGAAATGGTCTCTTCGATAGGGGGGGCCGTTTCTTCTTGTTTCGGGACGACAGGAGGCGGAGAAATTTCCTCTTGAACCACGGGGGTCTCCTCCACGCGCGCTGGCGAATGTTCGCCCTTATCCTTGGATTCCCTCCAGGGATTGAAGATGATGACGCCGATTCCAACCAGTAGGATAATTGTCCCCACTAAAAATCCTCTGTTCCACCCCTTCTTCTGCTGCGCGGGAGGTCCTTGCTCCTCGTATCCGTGGATCTCCTTAAGATCGCCCTCGTACCGGAGGACTACATCGCTTGGGTCAATCCCGATGTGTTTCCCGTAGGCGATGAGGAATCCCTTTACAAAGACCGGTGTGGGGAGAAGGTCGTGGCGATCTTCTTCAATGGCCTTCAGGAGGTTTTCCCTGATTTTTGTGGCCGTTGAAATCTCTTTCAGGGAGATATTTCTGAGATCCCGTTCCCTCTTGAGATATTTACCGACGGTTTCCATTGGGTTAGGGTTTCATTCAAGGGTATCGATGAATGTTAATAAGCGCCTGGGCTTAAGTCAAGGCAATTACGTCCTGGAGTTTGGAAATCTCAACGGTAGCCCAATTTTTTCAAGGCCGTTCGATCCTTGCTCCAATTTCGCTCCACATTGACCCAACAGTCCAGGTAGACCTTGGCCCCTAAGAAATCCTCGATCTTTTTTCGGGCATTGCTCCCTATTTTCTTCAGTGTTGATCCTTTCTTACCGATGATAATCCCCTTTTGGGAGGGCCTCTCAACGTGTATGATTGCCCTTATAACGATGAGGTTCCGATCCGCTTTTTCCTTGAATTCGTCGATGGAGACCGCGACGGCATAGGGGATTTCCTGGTACGTATTCCCAACGACCGTTTCCCTGATCATTTCGGAGACGATGAATCGTTCCGGCTGGTCTGTGATCATATCCTCGGGGAAGTATTGAGGACCTTTTGGGAGCAATGTAAGGATTTCCCCCATCAATTGATCTATTCCATCCCCTGAAAGGGCGGAAATGGGAATAATCTGGGAAAATCTACATAGTTGACTGTATGCATCGATCAAGGGAAGGAGGCTTTCCTTCTTGACTCGATCCGTTTTGTTGATGAGAAGGATTACGGGAAAAGCTAATTTTGAGAGGAATTCGAGGACGTAGTGAGCTTCTTCCGCTATTGAGTGGTCCGCCTCAACCATGAGGAGAATGAGATCGACATCTTTGCATGTGGCCAAAGCCACCTCAACCATGTACTTGCCGAAAAGGGACTTGGGTTGATAAATACCCGGGGTGTCCAAGAAAATAAGCTGTGCATTTTCGAGATTTTTGATTCCGAGAATCCGATTTCGGGTCGTCTGTGGTTTGTCGGAGGTGATGGTAATTTTCGTTCCCAGTATCCTGTTGAGTAATGTCGATTTCCCTACATTGGGTTGGCCTATAATGGAGATAAATCCTGATCGGAAGTCGTTCATCCTTTTCCAAATGCAATGAATTAAGAATTACCCTAATATTATAAATAACTTCCAGTATTTGTCAAATTCCCCCCTTCAGAAGCTCAGAAAGCTCCGGCACATTTTTATTGAAAAGGGAACAGAAGCATGCTAGTGTATGAGGCGAACCCATCTAATCTTTCGGAGGAAAACATGGCTGGCGTCAACAAGGTAATCCTTATCGGGAACTTGGGGGCCGATCCAGAAGTGAGGTATCTCAATACGGGAACAGCGGTAGCTAACTTCAGAATGGCCACCACCGAGAACATCAGAAATAAGGAAGGGGAGAGGGAAGCTCGGACGGAATGGCACCGGGTAGTCGCTTTTGGACGTCTTGCCGAAATCTGCGGGGAGTATCTGAATAAGGGGAAACAGGTCTATGTCGAGGGCAGACTGCGAACCCGTTCATGGGATGACCGAGATGGAAACAAACGATGGACAACGGAGATCACCGCGACAACCATGCAGATGTTGGGGAGCCCGGGCGATCAAGGGGCCGTAGAGGCCGAAGTCCCGGATACCGGGGGACCAACCGATTCCGGCGCAGATCAAGAGGATGACGTTCCCTTCTAGGTGGGAAAGGGCTACCTTTTCTTTTTTGCTTGAACCTCCTCAAATATCGCCATAATCTTTGGAGATATATAGGTAGGATCCAGTTTAAGGCTCGGGCGGATAGCCAGGGCATTTTCGAAGGCCCTCTTGCCCAAATTCCTTTCTCCCAAGGCAATATGGCAGTAGGCGAGAAAGCGATAAGTCTTACAAATATCATCCTCCCTCTTCAGGCCTCTTTTCAGGGCCTCCATCAGGCTTTGCAGGGCCGTTCGATACTCCCCGGCAAGGTATAGGTGGATTCCCTTTTCCAGCCAGGGGAACCCCAGTTGCTCTTCCGGGAGCAGAAGGGCCTTTGGGGATTGGCCCAATGGGGTGGATTTTGCAGCAATCTCGAGGTTGACAATGGGAATGAGGATCTCGGTCCCCGGTTTTATCGCCCGAGGGTCAGTCATGAAGTTATAGGATGCGATGAGGTCGAATCTATCTGGGTCCCCATAGTATCGATTGGCAATCATGGCCAGGGATTCCCCCCTTTTGACGATGTGTGGGATGTCAAAGGGGATTTTTATTCTGCTTCCGATGCTGAGGGCCTGGGGCGAGTCGAGATGATTTATGGAGGCCAGGACCCGGTATCGTCGGCGATCACCCAAGAATCGATGGGCTATTTTGGCCAGGGTATCCCCTTCCTTTACGGTATATCGAATGATTGTGGGAATGCCGATTTTGGTTCCAGGCTGGATCTTCTTCGGATCGGGAATACGATTGTATTGCATAAGGAAGATCGCCCTATCCTGGTCTCCGTAGTAGACATTGGCGACATCAGCCAGCGTTTCACCGGGTCTTAAGGCATGGTAGGTCATGGACCAACCAACGGAGCCCACCAGGTGAAACAGGGAGACGAGCAAAATGAATTTTTTGTACACCTTTTGCCTCCGAAATACCAACGGGATCTTCAGGATCCCAATCTCACCGAAAGGAACCGTGTTTCCCCTGGTTTAAGGACGATTTTGATTGTTTTAGATTTGAATTTGCTATGGGAAAAGGAGAGGGTATGTTCCCCCGGTTTCAGCCTTATGGGTTCAGCTATAGGGGTTGTATCAACATATTTTCCATCTATGGAGACTTTTGCCCAAGGATAGACCACGATTTTTATGAAACTATCCCTTTGACCCATATGGGCAAGGAATCCTATTTTTCCCTTGAGGCGACTGGGAAGGAAGGCCGAGAAGTCAACAGTTTTGTGATATCGATAGATGAGAGAGGCAGAAACCAGGATAATGAGAATCACGAGGGCATAACCGAAGGAAATCCTCTTTTTCCGGCGAAATTGAGCGGGATTTGCATCCACCCCTTCGGGGGGAAAGATCACCTCCAAGAATGATGAAAAAGCGCGCGTCCGGTCCTCGCTCTTTTTGGGGAGAAATCGGTCTAATGAGATCTTTAGGTCCTCCATGGTCAGGAAGCGCTTTTCGGGCTTCTTCTGCAAACACCTCATGGTTAACCGTTGGAGTCCCCATGGGACTTCCCTGTTCAATTTCCTCGGGCCCTTCGGCTTCTTACTGAGTACGCTGGCGATAACCTCTTCATCTCCATCTTCTCCGAAGGGCCTTGTTCCCGTAAGCATTTCGTAGAGGACGACCCCGAGGGAAAAGACATCCGACCGTGGGTCTGTCTTTTCCCCTCGGATCTGTTCAGGCGACATATATTCGGGCGTCCCAATGGCAATTCCAGGTTGTGTTAAGGGGCTTTTTCCCGGAACATAGGCGATGCCGAAGTCGGTTAGCTTAACCTCTCCTTTTTGGGTGATGAAGATATTTCCCGATTTGACATCCCGGTGGATAATGCCCCTTTGATGCGCATAGTGCAAAGCATCGGCGGCTTTAGACGCTATGGTTACTGTCGGGTCGACGGGAATGGTCCCCATAGTTTCTATTACTTCCCCTAAATCCTTGCCCTCGAGGTACTCCATAGCCAGACAGTAAGACCCCCTTTCAACCCAAAAGTCGAAGATATTGACAATTCCCTCGTGGGCCATTGAGGCGGAGGCCTTTGCCTCCCTTTTGAAACGTTCCACCATCTCGGTGTCCGTTTTGAGCAGGGGGAGCAACTCCTTGATTGCAATTCTTCTATCCAGGGATTTCTGAATGGCCAAATAAATGGTGGACATCCCCCCTTTTCCGAGCTCCTTCAGAATTTCGTAGTTGCCAACCCTTTTTTTCATGGGATTCTTGCTATCTCCCCTGGCATTTCGACGCCCTCTGTCCCGGCGAGAGATCCTCGAGCAATCCCGCGATGTCACACATTTTCAAAAAGGACGAAATTGACTTCTCAATCCCTTGGTGATAGCCTATATGCAGTTTTACTCGATACGGATAACTCATTAATTATGACGGCAAAAGCAAAAAAAGGCAAGCTCACCAAGAGAATTCCCGTTCAGGGTGATAAGGAGTTCCCTCTTCGAAGCGGAAAACTGGTGGTTATTTCAGGAACGGACCTCCAAAAAGCCTTCCCCATGGAGGGAAAGGAGGTGATCATCGGCTCTCAGGGGGATAACCATTGTGTCCTCAACGATCCCACCGTATCCCGTCATCATGCCGTTATCGAGGAGACCGGGAAAGGGTACGTTGTGAAAGATTTAGGCAGCACAAATGGAACATACCTCAACGGGATTCTCATCAAGGAAGCCTACCTCGAGTATGGTTCAATCATTGGCTTGGGAAACACCCGGCTCCAGTTCGTTCCCCTTGAGGAGAGAGTGGAGATTCCCCCCTCCGAAGAGCATTATTTCGGGGATGTTTTTGGACGCGGCCTTGAGATGAGGCGTATTTTTACCATGCTGAAGAAAATCTCCCCTTCTGATATCACCGTTACCATAGAGGGCGAAACAGGGACCGGCAAGGAGTTGGTGGCCCGGGGGATTCACTCCCATAGCCAGAGGGCGAGGGATCCCTTTGTGGTCATCGATTGTGGCTCCATATCCAAGAACCTCATCGAAAGCGAGCTCTTCGGCCATGAAAAGGGGGCCTTCACCGGGGCAACCCAAACCCGCAGAGGAGCTTTCGAGGTGGCCGATGGGGGGACGATCTTCATCGATGAAATAGGTGAATTGGGCTTGGAGATGCAGCCAAAATTGCTCAGGGTACTGGAACAACGAGAGGTGAGAAGGGTGGGCGGCAATGAGGTTTTTAAGGTTAATGTAAGGGTTATCGCAGCCACCAATAAAGATTTGGTTTCTGAGGTCCACAAGGGCCGGTTCAGGGAGGATCTCTTCTATCGAATCTCGGCGGTGAGAATTGACATCCCTCCCTTAAGGGAAAGGGGGGAAGATATTCCGTCGCTGGCTCAGCAATTCACGAGGGAACTTAGCGAGCAGTATAGGGGTGGAGGGGATGTGACAGTTTCCGCAGAGGCCCTTGAGATCTTAAGGCATTACCATTGGCCGGGGAATGTAAGGGAGCTGAAGAATGTCATCACGAGGGCTATGGCTATGGGAAATGACAAGGTCCTCAGACTCCGGGATTTCATCATTCCCCTCCCCTCCGAAGGGAGACAACAAGCGCCCTCCCTTGATTCCCTGGTGGGGAAGACGTTGGAGGAGATCGAGAAGGCGGCCATCATGAAAACCCTAAAGGCCCATGGTGGGAATAAGAGCGCCGCCGCCCGGGTTCTGGGTATCGCATACTCCACCCTTTACGAAAAAATCAAGAAATATGGCCTCTCCTAAAACCGAATAGCAGTATTCGATTTTCGTATAATCTCCCTTCGATAAATCCTCAAGACCAATTCCGCACTAAGAATCCAACTAAAAATACTTCGTAAAATCAATATCTTACAATTCACCTCCCCTTCGTATGTTTTCATGTGGGTTGGTACCGATATTGCTGAATAAGGGCTGAAGCTTCAAAGGTCACGCATAAGGGAGGCCCAGAACTATGAAGGAAATCATCGACAGGGTGGTTGGCTTGGGGAGATCCGCAGATCATTTTGGTGGGGCTCTCTGGAAGAGAACAGAAATGGGATGTTCCGCCATGACGGAACGAGAACGGAAGCCGTTGGAGGCCGGTACGGTCGTGGGAGGCAAATATAAGGTGGAGAGGTTTCTCTTTTGGGATGGAAGGTGTGACCATTACGTTGCCACGATTATCGGGGGCAAGGGAATCTATGAGCTGAGGGAATTTCTCAACGATCAGGGTATTGAAGTGGAGAGGGAGATCATCGCAAAGCAGCTGTACCACAGGGGAATGGTACGAAGACATGACCTCCTCATCGAGGGTAACAGGAGCTATATAGTCCTGGATTACCAAGAAGCCCCTAACCTGGAGAATACTCGGAGAATCCTTTCAGACCGCGATCTCTTCTCCATCGCCCATAATTTGGTGGATACATTGGAATATCTTCACCGCCATGGGATAGCCCATATTGATCTCTCAACCAGGAACATCAAGGATATGGGTGAAACTCAGAAGATCGTCGATTTCACCGGTTGTCGAGTATTCAGTTCCCCTGCCACCGACGACCTCGGGGAGGCAAGGAGGGAGGATTTTTTGGAGCTGGTCAATTTACTTGAAAGATTAATGCTGAACAACATGAACGAATTGGGGGATTCATCGCTTCTCCAACTCGTCAATGGTTTGGAGGAGATGCTGGACTGCCCGCCTCTTTCAGCAGAGGATTTTAAAGAGAGGCTATCTCAGTGCAATCCCATGGAGGCAAACAGGGGGGACGACGGGGGTAAGGTTTGGGTGGATACTGCGGTCTGAATAAACGTGAGCGGCCCATCTCCCAAGGGGGTCCCTTAGAAGATATATCGGCGCATGCTGATATTCAGCAATAGTCCCACCCCCGCCATCATGGATAGGATGGCCGAGCCGCCATAACTCATGAAGGGGAGCGGAATTCCCACAACTGGCATTATGCCCAAGGCCATGCCGATATTAATGATCACATGCCAGAAGATCAGGGAGACAACACCGAAAGCGACAATGGTTCCAAATCGATCCTTGGATCGGATGCTAATATTCACCCCCCACGTTATGAAGAGGAGATAGAGCCCTAAGAGGATGAACCCCCCCAGAAGTCCCCACTCTTCGGCTAAAACCGAGAAGACGAAATCGGTGTGTTGGGCGGGGAGAAAGTGGAGTTTGCATTGGGTTCCCTTGAGAAATCCCTTTCCCAAGACCCCCCCTGAGCCGATGGCGATCTTTGACTGGATGATGTGATATCCGGCGCCCAGGGGATCGATCTCAGGCTTGAAGAAGGTGAGGATCCTTTTTTTCTGATAAGGCATCAGGAAATTCCACATAAAGGGGAGGATCGAGGTCCCCCCGAGGATCATGATCACCAGGGATTTCCATTTGATCTTTACAAAGAGGATAATGGAAAAACCGATGAGCAGGAGGCTGATCGCCGTACCCAAATCGGGTTGTTTCGCAACCATCAGGGATGGAATCAATAAGATGGTAAATGGGATGATGAGGTCCCTCAATAGATACCCATCCCTTTTGGAGAAGCGATCAAAATATTTTGCCAGGAAGAGGATGATGGTGATCTTGGTCAGCTCAGCGGGTTGGAAGAAGAACGGGCCTAGCTTTATCCACCGGGAGACTTCCGGATTTATGGCACTGTAAACGAATATAGCCATAAGCAAGACTAAGGAGATTCCGTAGAAGATATAGGCCAAATCCCGGTAAAATCGATAGTCGAAGACGGTGATGAAGAGAGCGAAGGCGAGGCCGATTCCCATCCAGAGGATTTGTTTAGCATACAAGTTGGATTCCGCTTCGCCGAAGGTAGCGCTGTATAGGTTGAAAACCCCGATAAAGGAGATGGTAAGGACGAGGATTAGCAAAGGCCAATCGAAGTGGGTGAGCAATCTCCTGTCTATCATGTCCCAAGACCTCTACGTTCGATCATCGAATGGAACCCCTCGAATTGAGGGAATCCACCTCCTTTCTCCGCGCGATGAGAGGAGTGGATTTCCCCTCCTCCTTGATGATATGGAGATATTTTTTCATTACCTCTCTGGCGACGGGAGCGGAGGCGGAAGCGCCGTGCCCTCCGTGTTCCACTAGAACCACCACCGAAATGACGGGATTGTCCGGGGGAGCATAGGCCACAAACCACGCGTGGTCACGGTGTTTATAGGGGGTATCCTCCTCCGCCACGTCATCTCTTAAAGCAATGACCTGGGCCGTTCCCGTCTTGCCCGATACGGTCATACCCTTGATTCGAGCAATGCGCCCGGTTCCATGGGCTTCGTTTACCACGCCATAGAGGGCTTCTCGGATGATCATCAAATTTCCGGGGGAGAGGGGGATTTTGCCCATTGGAATTGGCGGGTAAGTTTTTACCAACTTCCCATTGGCCATTTCGATGCGTTCCACTGTTTGGGGGAGGTAGAGGACGCCCCCGTTTGCTATGGCGGAGATGGCGTTCAGTAGTTGGAGTGGAGTGACCAAGATATATCCCTGGCCGATGGCACAGGAAAGGGTTTCGCCTCCATACCAGGTCTCATCATAGACCTTCTTCTTCCATTCCGAGGATGGGATGAGCCCCGGCTTTTCGTCGCTGAGGGAGATTTCCGTCGGTTTGCCCAGGCCAAAACCCTTCGCATACTTGGCCAGGGTATCAATCCCCAGCCGTTGGCCCACTTGATAAAAGAAGACATCACAGGATTCCACAATGGCACGATGAAGGTTTACTTTCCCGTGCCCGCCTTTTTTCCAGCATCGATAGGTACGATTTCCAAACCGGTAGCTCCCCGCACAGGAAAGAATTTCTTGGGGAGAGATAACCCCCTCTTCCAAACCAGCTGCAGCGGTTATTACCTTGAACACCGATCCTGGGGCATATTGACCCTGTATGGCCCTATTCTGTAAAGGGTGAAAGGGATTACGGATCAGGGTTTCCCAATCATCGTGATTTATCACCCCCGCAAAGAGGGAGGGGCTGAAGGAGGGGTGACTGACCATGGCCAGGATTTTCCCGTTTTGTGGATTCATGGCCACGATGACCCCTTCTTTTCCGCGGAGTAGGGTTTCACAGGTCATTTGGAGGTCAAGGTCAATGGTGAGAAAGACGTTATTCCCAGGGTGGGATTCGACCCTTTGCAATACCTTTAACTCCCTCCCCATTGCATCTACTTCGACTTGTCGGCCTCCATCTATTCCCTTGAGAAAGCTTTCCCACTTTTGTTCGACACCGTATTTCCCAATGAAATCGCCCATTTGATATTCCCTGAATTGACTCTGCCTGAGTTCCTGGCGATCGATTTCCCCAAGGTAGCCCAACAGGTGAGAGGCCATATCCCCCCAGGCATAGGCCCGCCTGGGGGCTACGTCGACGATTAACCCGGGGAGATCCAACTTATGGGTTTCCAACAGGGCCAAATGTAGCCTGCTAATGTCAGATTGGATTCGAACTGGTTTAAACGGGGGCCTGTGCTTGTTGGCTTCCAGCCTTTTTCCCACATCTTCGGGCGTAATCTTCAATATGCGATGCAAAAACTCGGCGGTTTTCTCCATATCCACGATATCTTCCGGAACCAGGAGCACCTCGAAGCTGGGCCGGTTATCCACGAGAATTCGCCCCCTTCGATCCAAGATCATTCCCCTGCTGGCTGGTATCTCGCGGATTCTTATCCGATTATGTTTTGACAGCCTGGAAAACTCTTCCCCCTTGATGATTTGGAGATGCCACGCTCTTAAACCGAGCACCATGAAAGCAATAAGAGCGGTGATTAAAAATGGCTTATACCTGCGCTGCAAATCCTCTACGCCCTGAGAGTTCAATTGCATCGTATTTCACCCAAGGATATCTTCATTATTTGATCGGTTCCCCCTGCGGTAGGAGGGAAACGTATCTGATTAGAGCTATGAAGAAGGGTCCTACCAATCCCGTAATGAGGGATTTCGGGATAATGAACATAAAAAAGGAAGGGAGGAGATTTTCAATGGGGCCAACTAGCCCGAGGATCGAGATGATGATAAATCCCTCGATGATGCTCAATGAGAAGATGGTCCCCGCCTGGAATAGATGGCTTTCTACATAAAATCGGTCCTTGATGATAATGGTTAAGAAGAAGATGGCGGTTTTGGAGAAGGTGTGGATGCCGAAGATACTCCCCGAAAAGATATCCATCATGTAGCCCGATAAGAAGGCAAGCATCGCTCCGGCAAGGGGGCTTGAATAGAGCCCGAAGTAGACGATCAATATGAGCAGGAGATCCGGTTTGGCCAGCTGATGGGGAAGCTCCGCCAATACAGTTGTTTGGACCACCAGGCTCAAGAAGATGAGGCCCATCAAGGAGAGATTTTTCTTCATGAGTTTCCCCATTTCATCGGACGGAATAGGGTTTTATGGCCAGAATTTCCGCGCTCTCAAGGGTACCATCAGGGGATATCCATCGGATGAGTCTCGGTAATGACGAACACCTCCTCCAGCTTTGCAAAATTGACGCTGGGTATAATTTCGGCTTGCTGAAAGAGGCCGTAGCTCTTTTTTTTGATCTTACTGATTTTGCCGATCACCAAGCCCTTTGGGTACCGACCTCCTAACCCAGACGTCACCACTCTATCCCCCAGTTGAATATCGTGCATCCGCGGTGCAAACTTCAAGCGGCAGAGGTTTTCCCCATTGCCTTCAACCAGACCCCTGGCTCTACCCCTCTGAATAATCGCATCTATTGAGCTATTAAAGTCGGTGATCAGGAGGACCTTTGCACAGTGGGGCGATGCTTGCAGGACGTGTCCCACAATTCCTTCCGGAGAAACAACAGCCATCCCTCTGTTAACCCCATGTTTGGTTCCCTTGTCAATGACAATCGTCCTGAACCAACTTGAGGGGTCTATTCCAATGATTTGAACGGGCAGCATGGTCCCGGGGATCTTTTTGCTGAACCGGAGGAGATTCCGTAGTCTTTCGCTGGCGATGGCCTTTTCCCTCAGGAAATTATTTTCCTCTCGAAGTTTGGCCACCGTTCTTTTCAGGGTTACATTTTCCCTTTTTAGGTTGACCAAAAGGACGTAGGAATCGAAGAGGTCACTAAGAGCTTCGGTGGAATACGTGACCGCCTTTTGGAAAGGGAACGTAATTTCCAGGAAGAGCCAATCGATAAATGCAAGCCTTTCCACATTATTGATTCTGGAGGAGATGCTGAGCAGGGCGGTAGTGAGGAAGATGACGGCAAAAAATGGGATTCGGTATCTCTTGAATATCGATAGTTCCTTCTCCACCATGGGCGCGAAAGATGTGCTAAAAGTGGACCGTTGTCAATTTGAGCAAGTCGAGATCATCGAGTACCTTACCCGCACCCAAAACCACAGCTGAAAGCGGATCGTCGACAATGGTGATGGGAAGGCTCGTTATCTCTCGCAACAAGACATCAAGGTTTCTTAAAAGAGCCCCACCCCCTACGAGCACGATTCCCTTATCCACGATGTCCGCGGCCAGCTCCGGGGGGGTACTCTCGAGGGTAATCCTAACGGTCTCCACGATGGTATTTATGGGCTCGGCCATAGCTTCCCGGATTTCTTCTCCATTGATCTCTAATGTCTTTGGAATGCCGCTTACGAGATCCCTTCCCTTTACGTCCATCGTCTTTGGGGTCTCTTCAGGATATGCGGTGCCGACCTCAATTTTGATTGACTCTGCAGTCCTTTCACCGATTAAGAGGTTGTATTTTCTCTTAATAAATTGGAGGATGGCTTCGTCCATTTTATCACCGGCCACCCGGATGGATTGACTCACCACAATGCCAGAAAGCGAAATAACGGCTACTTCCGTTGTGCCTCCACCGATATCCAAGATCATATTTCCCGATGCATCGGTGATGGGGAGCCCAGCACCAATAGCAGCAGCCATCGGCTCTTCAATGAGGTATATCTCCCGCGCCCCGGCCGATTCTGCGGATTCCCTCACAGCCCTTCTCTCGACGGGGGTAATCCCGGAGGGGATGCAGACGATAACCCTTGGCCGCACCAGGGTTTTTCGGTTATGGACCTTGGTAATGAAGTGCCTCAGCATCTCCTCCGTGATTTCGAAATCGGCGATCACACCGTCTTTCATCGGGCGAATGGCAAAAATGGTCCCTGGGGTCCTCCCCAACATCTCCTTTGCCATTTTCCCCACGGCGAGGATCTTCATTTCGCCTTTGCTGTCCTTTTGCACGGCGACGACCGATGGTTCGCAGGATACGATTCCCCTTCCCTTGAGGTAGACTAAGGTATTGGCCGTTCCCAAATCGATGGCGAGATCATTGGAGAAGACTCCCCATAAACTATCCATTACCATAACGCCCCCCCACTTGACTCGGGCTCAACGCGTATCTCCTCTTGTTGACAATCTGGCTGCGATGTGGTTTTCTACTTCAAGATTCAAATATTAAATTATTACCAGATAAATACCTGGGGTCAAGTAAATAAATGTTGATCGGGGAATTTCTTTATGTCGAGGTGAAGGGAGGGAATGTTTGATGCTCAAATACATACGGACCCATGCCACCTCGTGGATCATCAAGGTGGGCCTCTTTTTCATTATCATCGTTTTCGCCTTCTACTTTGGCTGGGGGCGTATTGGGGGAAGGCATGAGGGCATGGTGGCAGAGGTGAATGGACAGTTCATCACGTTAAAAGACTTTAATCAAACGTATCAAAATCTGCTTGCGGTCTATAGGGATAGATACAAAGACCGGCTTTCCGATGAGACTATTAGGCTCCTTGGGTTGAAACAGCAGGCCCTGAATGAGCTCGTCAATAATATCCTCCTCTACCAAGAGGGGCTTCGAATGAACCTTTTGGTCAGTCCCGAGGAACTCAGGAAGAGCATTCAATCCTCACCCCTCTTTCACGTCAATGGAAAATTCAATAGGGGGAGGTATCTGAGGCTCCTCAGGCTCAATCGGATCGAACCCGAGGATTTCGAGGAGATGCAAGAGCAGCGTCTCCTCATCGACAAGCTGAGGAATTTAATCCTGCAAAATACCGGTATCGTCTCCGAGGAGGAAGCCCGAGAGGCATACCTCATTGAGAATGAGCGGGTAAACCTCGAGTTCATAAGGGTAAAGACCGACGATTTCCTGGATAAATCGGGGGCCCCCAGTGCTGAGGTTGAGGAGTACTTCTCGAGCCATCGGGAGAGTTTTCGAATCCCAGAAAAAGTGAACCTTCAATACATGGTGTTTCGACCGAAGGATTTCAGGGATAAGGTGGATATATCACAAGAGGAAATCAAGACCTATCATGAAACGAATATCGATGATTTCGTTATTCAAAAGCAGGTGAGAGCGAGACATATCCTCATCAAGGTAACCCCCGATGCGGACCCCGAAAAAGTCGGGGAAGCCCGCAAGAGGGCAGAGGAAATTCTGGCCAGGGCCAAGAAGGGGGAGGATTTTGCCTCTTTGGCCGAGCAATATTCCGAAGGACCCACGGCCAAGAAGGGTGGGGATTTGGGTTATTTTACTCGAGGGAGGATGGTTAAGGAATTCGAGGATGCGGCTTTCTCCCTGCAACCAGGAGAACTCAGCCCCGTTGTCAGGACGCAATTTGGATTCCATATCATCAAGCTCGAGGACGTGAGGGAAGAGAGGGTCCAGGGCCTGGATGAGGTGCGTAAGTCAATCGAGTCCACATTAAGGGATCAAAAAACCCGGGATCTGGCGGAGAGAAGCGTGGAGGAGGCCCTCTACACCCTTTACAAAGGCGGCGAAATGGGGAGAGTTGCCGCGGAGCATCATCTTTCGGTAAAGGAGACCGGTTTTTTCAGCCGAGGGGAAAGCATCAAGGAGATTCCCCCAAGCGATGAGATGACATCCGTTGTGTTCTCCCTCAAGGATGGGGAGATTTCTCCAGTTATTGAGGTTTCAAAGAATTTATACATTTTTAGGCTGACCGAAAAACAGAAGCCCCATCTGCCCGAATTGGAGGAAGTAAGAGATAGGGTTGAGAAGGAAGTGAGGGAGAAAAAGTCAAGGGAGAAGGCCGAATCGGTTGCAGAGGAGTTATTGGCCGAATTGAAGGGGGGCCGGTCGATGAAAGAGGTGGCCACGAGTAATGGGTTGAAGATAGAGGAGACGGGACTCTTTAAGAAATGGACCAATTACATCCCCAAGATTGGCTTCTCTGAAGGGGTGGTGGAGGTCATATCCTCCTTGAGCGCCGAACATCCCTATGCGGATCGTCCTATAAAGGTTGGAAAGGATTGGGTCCTCATACGGTTCAAGGAACTGGAAAGGCCGGATTTGAAGAAGCTCGAGTCGGAGGAGGGGCAGACTTGGGATGAAATGTTTCGCTACAGAAAGGCTGAGGAGGGTTATCGGAGGTGGTTGGGTGACCTCAGGGGGAGATCGAAGATCGAGATCATTCGGGATGTGGCAGAGCTTTAGGGGCTTCCCCCACACCGCTTTCCATTGAAGGGTTTCACAGAGAAGCTGGAGATAGGACAGAATTTCCGGAGTTTCTCGAGTGCTCCGCTCTCCCTTCGCTTCGGTGTTTTTCCAGTCTGTTGGCCAAATTCCCTTTCGCTCAGAGTTGGTTTTTCGGGTTTTCCAGGGATTCCCAACTTTGAACTTTGACATTGACT
>DAOVGJ010000182.1 GCA_030672465.1 Pseudomonadota bacterium
TTATGCCATCCACACGGAATGATGGAATGTTGGAGTATTGGAATAGTGGGTATCAAAAGTGGAAACAACACATTTATTGTTTTTCTTCCTCTCAACCCATCGTTCCAGTATTCCATTATTCCAATATTCCAGTTGCGGCAAGGTCCCTGAGCTCCTATGGAACAAATAGTTTAGAAAAATACTCCTCATGAAAGTCAGGAAACTCCAACTTAGAAATTGCCCCCAAGAACCTTGACACGTACAATTGACCCTGGCTATATTGATTGGATCCGAGAATACTGAATTTCCCCGGGGTAACAGTATGGAAATGGATCTGATAAGCCCTACCCTCTTCTCCGTCTCCATGTACGTTTATCTCGCTGCTTTTTTGCTTTACCTCTTTTTCGTCGTCAATTCGAAAAGGTATATTGGGATAACAGCCACATCGCTCATTTCAGGGGGTTTCTTCATCCACACCGTCGGCCTCATCTACCGATGGGCCGAAACCCATGAAACAGGGTACGGGTATATCCCCTTATCGAATATGTATGAATCGCTGATCTTCTTCTCATGGACCATTGTCCTCATATATCTCTTGCAGGAATTTCGTTTTAAACAGAGGATTGTCGGAACCTTCGCCACTGCATTCGCCTTCATGGCCATAGCCGCGTCATCCATCCTCCCCGGCAGCAATGTCGAGATAAAGCCATTAATTCCGGCATTGCAGAGCAATTGGCTTGCCATCCACGTCATTACCTGCTTTTTCGGGTATGCCGCTTTCGCGGTCTCCTTCGGAATCAGCATTCTTTTTCTGATTCAGCATAGGCGAGAGGAAATTGATGGACCCATTGGTTGGCTCCCAAATACCAAGATATTGGATGAAATCAACTACCGGTCGATTATTATCGGGTTCCCCATGTTGACGGTGGGAATCATTACCGGGGCGGCATGGGCGAATTATGCATGGGGAAGTTACTGGAGCTGGGATCCAAAGGAAACCTGGTCCCTGATTACCTGGTTCATTTATGCGGCATTTCTCCACGCCAGGATCAGTCGGGATTGGCGGGGAAGGAAAATGGCCTTTTTATCACTGATCGGTTTTCTGGCCGTTTTGTTCACCTACTTCGGCGTTTCGTATCTCCTCGCAGGCCTCCATAGTTACGCAAGCCCATCATAGGGAAATTTCATGAAATCAAGCTAATGGCCGTAAACGGTGTATATTTCCTCGTCGATCATGCGAACCCAATTTTTCCTAAGAACTCTAACGGCCTCTTCCATATTGTCCACCCCCACGATGAGCACGGCGTTTTCAGATCTGGCTAAACAGGTATACAGATAATTTATGTTGATATTTGCCTCTTTGAGGGGCTTCAGGACGGCATTGAGTCCTCCGGGATGATGCGGCGCTTCTACGGCCAATACATCCGTTATTTTGACGGAGTAACCATGGCTTCTTAATACATTGGACGCCTTTTCGGGATCATTGGCAACAAATCGAATGGCGCTGATATCCGCAGTATCGGCTACACTCAGGGCGATGATGTTGATCCCATTTTCCCCTAAATATTCGATCACTTCAGAAAATTTCCCCGGAACATTCTCCAAGCTAATGGAAATCTGTTTTACGGACATCCCTTCCTCCCCTTCCAGATGATCCTTCAATCGAAGGTGTGGCCTTCCATAAAAGCCTTCTTGTTCAAGGTGACTATCGCTTTTCCCTTTAGGGAGAATGCGTCTCCCAATGCCTTTTCGACGCCATCCCGCGAAACGAGCCCTGTCTTTTTGATGAAGAACCCCAACATGACCATGTTCACAACCTTCTCATTACCTAGCCCCTTAGCAATATCATTGGCTGGAATTTCAAAGAGTTCGATATCGCCACGAATGGGCCTTGCTTCGATCATGCTCGAATTCAAAAACATGATGCCGCCGGAATGGACTACGTTTTGAAATCGGAAGAGGGATGGATTATTCATGACGACTACGAATTCAGGAGATGAGGCGACGGGTGAGGCAATCTCCTCATCCGAAATGGCTACAGTGCAGTTTGCAGTTCCTCCCCTTACCTCGGCTCCGTATGACGGGAGATAGGTTGTATTTTTCCCATCGACCATCGCCGCATAGGCGAAGATATACCCCATTGATAATACACCCTGCCCCCCAAATCCCGAAAAGATCGTTTTGATCAGCATTCTTTAACCCTTTTCGTTACATCCTTGATCACACCTAAGGGGTAGTACTTGACGATCTCCTTTTCGATCCATTGACATGCCTCATAGGAACTCATTCTCCAATTGATGGGGCATGGAGATAATATTTCGACTAAGGAGAATCCAAGTTTGTCCAGTTGAACTTTAAAGGCTTTCGCAATGGCCTTCTTGGTTTTCCTGATATTGCCAGGACTGTTTACCGCCGTTCTTTCTATATAGGCACTCCCATCGGTTAATGCCAGCATTTCACTCAACCTAATGGGGTAACCATCCCGAAGTCTTTCTCTCCCGCCCGGAGATGTCGTTGTATGTTGTCCCAATAATGTAGTTGGAGCCATCTGCCCACCTGTCATACCATAGCAAGCGTTATTGATGAAAAGTGCCGTTATGTTCTCACCTCGATTTGCGGTATGGATCGACTCAGCAGTTCCGATGGCGGCAATATCACCATCCCCCTGATACGTAAATACCAACCGGTCGGGAAGGACCCTTTTGAGACCCGTTGCCAGGGCGGTTCCCCTCCCATGGGGCGATTCCCCCATATCGATATCCAAGTAGAAGTAGGCGAGGACCGCGCATCCAGCGGGGGGGACCCCGATGACGATTTCCCTCAGGCCCATCTCATCGATAACTTCGGCCAGCAAGCGGTGAACAATACTATGGCCGCATCCGGGACAGTAATGGAACGGTACCTTTTTTAAGCTCCTCGGCCTCGAAAAAACCTTTTTCATAAGCCCATGCTCAAAGTCTCTTCTGCAGATATTGGCTTGATATGATTCGGGAGACCTCCAAAGGGGTTGGAACGATGCCCCCCGGTCTCCCATAGAAATGGATATCTCCGTCCCCTCCCAGGGCAATCCTCACGTCCTCAACCATTTGCCCCATATTCATCTCGAAGACGAAAAAGAGCTTTACCTTCTTGCCCAATTCCCCGAGGACCGTTCCTGGAAAAGGCCAAAGGGTAACAGGCCTGAATAATCCAACCTTCAGGCCCTGCTCCCTCACCCTTTTTACCGCTCCTCTTGCTATACGTGCGGCGGTTCCAAAGGCAACGACAACCATCTTGGCGTCCTCCAGCAAAAAGGTCTCATACCTAACCTCCTTTTTCTGGATCCTTTCGTACTTCCTCATCAGCTTCCAGTTGTGTTCCTCTTCCAGAACCGGGTCCAAAATGAGGGATCTAATGGCCCGGCCGGGCCTTCCCTTTGCCCCTGTGAGGGTCCAATCCTTTGGGGGGGAGCTCTTCGGATTAGTATTTTCGGGAAATTCAACGGGCTCCATCATCTGACCCAACATTCCATCGGCGAAGATGATGACGGGGGTCCTGTAAATATCAGCCAAATCGAAGGCTTCCATGGTGAGCTTTGCCAGTTCTTGACAGGAGCTGGGGGCCAACACGATAGTCCTGTAATCCCCGTGTCCCCCTCCCCTCGTTGCCTGAAAATAATCCGACTGAGCAGGGGCGATGTTGCCCAAACCAGGACCTCCCCTGCACATATTGACGATGACGGCCGGCAATTCTAATGCCGACAGATAGGAAATGCCCTCCTGTTTCAGGCTGATCCCCGGGCTGGAGGAAGAAGTCATCACCCGGGCCCCCGCCATGCTGCCGCCGATTACCATATTGATAGCCGCCAATTCGCTTTCGGCCTGAACGAAAACACCATCCTTCAGTTTCGATAACGCCTCGGCCATATATTCGGGTATCTCATTCTGAGGGGTAATGGGATAGCCGAAATAAAACCGACACCCTGCCCTTATAGCCGCCTCAGCTACGATGTGGTTTCCCCTCATCAACACCTTAGCCACGATAGACCTCTATTGCGACTTCAGGACAGATAATCGCACATAGTGAGCAGCCCGTACATTGTCGCTTCTCTTTTTTGGCCTTTTTTTCCGTAAAATAGGCAGGATGATACCCATTTAAATTGAGACCATCGGAGAGCGAAATTAATCCCTTGGGACAAAATTCGATGCACAACATGCATCCCTTGCAGAACTCTTGATCAATTTCAATATATCCCTTCAACTTCGCGCTTCCATTGATACGAAAAAGGATAAACTCCTAAAATAAAATGATAGAGCAAAATGTCAAGCCTTTTCTCCTCAGAATTTTAACGCCTTGACTTTCCATAATTGTAAATATTATATTTTATCATCAAAACAGAAGAGTACGCCAGGGCCGAATAAAATGACCGATTCCCTTGCTGACTTGGAAAGCAAGAATAAACAATTGGTTATGATTGGTGGAAAGGGTGGAGTCGGAAAGACGACCTGCGCCACAGCCATTGCCGTCTATTTCGCCCGCCTGGGCAGAAAAACTTTGGTCCTTTCCAGCGATCCAACCCCGTCCCTTTCCGATATCTTTGAGTTGGAAATCGGAGATCGACAGACCCCTATCATGGCGGTAGAGGGTCTTTACGGCATCGAGATCAGCTCCGACGTGGTTCTCAATATGTGGAGGGAACGATTTGGCCCCGAAATCTATGAGGTCATTTCCTCCTTTGCAAATGTAGACTACGACTTTGTGGATTACATTGGAACGGCTCCCGGAATAGAGGAGGAGTACATGTTGAGTTACATCATGGGGCTGGTCGAGAGCAAGGAATTCGATCTCGTGGTTTGGGATACAGCCCCTGCTGGCCACACCTTACGGCTGCTCCATTTGCCTCAGATCTTCCTGAAGCACTTGGAAGCAGCTACGAAATTCTACATGAACATTTACAGTTACTTCGAGAAACTGAGGGAAACCGTCAAACTTCAAAAGGGGAAACGTACCCTTCTGGAAATTATCAGCAGCTGGGAAACCTTAGCCCTTAAGATCGTCGACTTCATTCGGGATCAGGAAAAGTCCGAGTTCATCGTCGTCACCATACCCGAAGCCCTTGGAGTCAAACAAACGGAAAGGATCATCAGCGATTTCGATCAATACGAGCTCATAGTAAACCATATGATTATCAACAACGTTGTCAAAGAGGCCGATTGTCCTTTCCATCGGGCGAGAAAGGCGATGCAGACGGAATATATAAAAATCCTCGAGGATCGATATGGGGACAGAATGAGACTGATCCAGGTCCCCCTTGCCCCCCTCGAAATCAAGGGAGTGGAGCGCATCGAGCAGATATCGGGGGTTCTCTTCTCCAAATAGGTGGGTTCCCAATCTATAGAGGGGGTAGCTCTTCGGGAGGCATCATGACCATTTCAAGACGAGTCCAAGGGATTAAACCCTCTCCAACCCTAACCATCACGGCCAAGGCAAAGGCCATGAAGGCAGAGGGTATCGATGTAATCGGATTTGGCGCCGGGGAGCCGGATTTCGATACCCCGGATCATATCAAAAAGGCCGCCATCAGAGCCCTGGAGGACGGGTTCACCAAATATACGCCGGCCGGTGGCATCGATGAGCTAAAGGATGCCGTTATCAGAAAATTCAAGCGGGACAATGAATTGGACTATGACCGGACGCACATTCTTGTCTCCTGTGGGGGAAAGCATTGCCTTTATAACTCGGCCCAGGTTCTCTTCGACACGGGAGATGAGGTTATCATTCCATCCCCCTATTGGGTCTCCTATCCCCCCATAGTCACTCTAGCCGACGCCGTTCCCGTCATCCTCGAGACGACGGAAGAGAGCGGGTTCAAGATGGACCCGGATGATTTGAGACGCACCATCACCAAAAGGACCAAGGCATTGGTCTTGAACAGTCCATGCAATCCCACCGGGACGACCTATACGGAAAGCGAATTGAGGGTGATCGCGGATATCGTCCTCGAGAAAGGGATTTATGTTATTTCAGATGAGATTTACGAAAAAATCGTCTACGACGGTATTAAACACAGCAGCATCGCCTCTTTTGATAAAGAGATCAGGGAGAGGACCATTATCGTTCATGGCGTATCCAAGACGTACTCAATGACCGGTTGGCGGATTGGATTCGCCGCCGGACCGAGTTCAATCATAGAGGGCATGAATAAGATCCAGGGTCAGAGCACTTCCAACCCCACTTCTATCTCTCAAAAGGCCTCTCAAGAGGCCTTGGATGGCCCGCAGGATGTGGTTCAAGCGATGGTAGAAGAATTCCAAAAAAGACGGAACTACGTGATCGATCGGTTCAATTCAATGGAGGGGGTCTCGTGTATCAAACCCGGAGGGGCTTTCTATGCCTTCCCCAATTTTTCAAGCTACGTGGGCAAATCCTTCGGGGGCAAACCCATGAGGGACTCCGTGGATTTGGCGGATTACTTGCTCGATGTCGCCCGGGTCGCCGTGGTTCCCGGTGATGCATTCGGGGCCGAGGGGTTTGAGAGGCTCTCCTTCGCCACCTCCATGGAGAATATTGAGAAAGGCATGGATAGAATTGAAAAGGCGCTCAAGGAATTGGATTGAGCGAAACCCGGCGGGATTTCACTCCCCACCCCTCTTTCGAAGCTTTTCCTTAAAGTAGTCCTCTAAGATATTCCGATGGTCGAAGGCGATCCCCTCAGGGAGGTTCTGTTGATCGAAAATTCCCACCTCCTGGGCGTCATCCTTGGCCTCAGGAACCCCGTGAGCCCTAGCGATATAAACCGTTGATATGGAATGAAACCTTGGATCCCTCCTGGGATCCGAATAGGTGTGAAATTGGCGAATAAGGTGGACGCGAAGCCCTGTCTCCTCTCTGGCTTCCCGAACCGCGGATTCCTCCAAACTTTCCCCGTAATCCACAAACCCCCCGGGGATGGCCCAGCCGAGGGGTTCATTTTTTCTCTTGATCAAGACGATCCCCGTTTCAACTCCCCCAGCCTCAACCTCAATAATGATGTCCACAGTGGGCAAGGGGTTTTTGTATTGTTTTATCTTGGTCCCACATTGAGGGCATTGGATAAATCTCCTCATCTTTCCCCTCATCTAAACGATTTTTCCCCGATCCATTATGATTTGCCCATGTTTAACAATTCTTTTCTCAGCGCATCCAAAGAGAGGATAGCCGCTCTCTCGCGAAGCATCTCTTTCGTCCCCCCCAGTTGATGATCGACCCATTTCCTCATGCCTTTGGAGGTCATGCCGACATAGATGTGGGCCTTGATTTCTTCCCCCTCTTTTGAACTCCCCTTTTCGGAAAACCCCGAGACGGATAATCCCAGATCACTCCGACAACGCTCCCTCGCTTTCCCTGCAAGGCAAAGGACAAATTCTCCCTCCTCTCTCTTCAGCTTGCTGAATTCTCCCATCCCAATGTCCAGGAAAGACCTGGTTGATTCTTCCGTATTGAGCACAACGCCCTGGATGAATTGCGCGTTCTCCGTCCCTGACAGCCTCTGGGCGATCAGACCACCTGTATAAAGTTCCGCCGTTGAGAGGGTGAGGTTCATTTTTTCCAGAAGCTTTGTGACGTTCCCCTCCAACGTCTCCTCACCCACTCCATAGATGAGCCCCCCCAAACGTCCCCTTATCTGGGCCTCCATTCCTTCAATGAGGGATTCCGCCTCAGAAAGACGACTCCCCTTGGCCATGATACGGATCTTTATGTCCCCTGGGGAGGCCAATAGCCCGATGGACGGATTACCTCCTTCCTGAATGAGATCCGCGATCTGTTCATTCACCCCGCTTTCCCCCAAACCGCATAACCTTAAGACCTTGTACTGGACCGTTTCCTCC
>DAOVGJ010000091.1 GCA_030672465.1 Pseudomonadota bacterium
ACCCATATTTTATTCCTCATTTCTCATCCTCCTTCCCGTGGCCCTTTCCCACGGTGCCCTCTTTACTTTTGGGTGTAAGATATATTCCCAATACGCCCGGGAAGACGCCTCTTCCATCGGAAAGGTCTATGTCCTCGAAACCATCGGATCCATTATCGGCGGCCTACTCTTGACCTTTCTCCTGATTCAGTACGTCAATTCCTTTGAGATCGCCTTCATAATCTCCCTGGCAAACACGCTCATTTCGATATTTCTTCTTTGGCCAAGGCACATACCGCCCTTCGTTGGCCTCCGAAATGGTCTCTGGAGCCTCTCGATTCTTCTGGCCCTCCTCTTTGCCTACGTGCTTTTTACCCCGACATCACAGGCGATCCATGTATCCTCCATCCAATCACAGTGGAAGAATATGGACGTCATCCATAATGAGAACTCAATCTACGGAAATATCAACGTCACGAAAATGGGCGAGCAATTCACCTTTTTTACCGATGGGGTTCCATCCATCACGGTCCCCGTCCCGGATATTGCCTCCATTGAGGATTTCGTTCACTTCCCCATGCTCCTCCACGAAAAACCCCAATCGGTTTTGATCCTGAGCGGAGGGGCTGGAGGAATGATCCATGAGGTTTTGAAATATCCGGTGACCCACATCCACTATGTGGAGCTGGACCCCCTTCTCCTGAAACTGGTCCAGAAATTTCCAACCCCCCTAACCCGGTCCGAGCTCTCAGACCCGAGGGTAAGGATTCACTATACGGATGGCCGGTTTTTCGTCCAAAAGACGAAAGATCGATTCGACATCATTTTCATCGGACTTCCTGGTCCTCAGGAATTGCAGACGAACAGGTTCTTCTCCTCTGAATTCTTCTCAATGGCGAAGGGGAAGATGAATCCAGACGGAATCATCGTTTTAACCCTCCCCGGCTCATTGACCTACATCAGCCCGGAATTAAGGGATCTAAACAGGTGTATTTTGGATACTTTGAAGAGCGTGTATCCATCGGTGAGAATCATCCCCGGTGATGTCAACCTCTATCTTGCTTCGGAGTCCGACCAACTGAAGAAGGTAACCGCTGAGGAATTGGCCAAACGGCTCGAGGAGAGGAAAATCAAAACGAGCCTCTTCACCAAAGGCTATATTGAATACCGGCTCCACGAGAGATGGTTGAAATGGTTTTTGAAATCCATGGAGGGAAGGGAAGTTCGACTCAATTCCGATTTTCGTCCATTGGGTGTCTTTTTCAACCTCTCTTACTGGAACGCCCTCTTTTCCCCATACCTGTCGGGATTATTCAGATGGTTTGAAGGGCTCAGCCTGAGAATAACGATCCCCTTGATGGCGGCCCTCACCCTCCTCCTCGCGGGCATTTTTATGAAGAGGCCACGGACCTCAAGGTATTCCGTTCCCTATGCGATCTTCACCACGGGGTTAACGGGGATGATATTCGACCTGGCCATTATCTTCACCTTTCAAACGCTCTATGGTTACCTCTACTATCAAATTGGCCTCCTGGTCACGCTGTTTATGGGAGGCGTTGCGCTCAGCAGCCTCTGGGTCACCCAACGCCTGGAGGGAATAAAAAAGGATCTTCCCCTATTCCTAGCGACTGAATTATGCATTGCCCTTTTCGCCGTTCTTCTCCCCTTTGTGTTCTCCATCCCATCCCAATACCTTGAGAAAACAGCCATCCATATCCTCCTCTATACGCTTTTTCTGACCATGTCCTTTCTTTCCGGCGCCTTAGTTGGATTTCAGTTTCCCTTGGCAAATAAGATCTATCTCAGGACCACCTCAGGGCAAGGGACCTTTGGCGAAGCGGCTGGCTTGCTCTATGGGGCGGATCTTTTTGGAGGCTTCTTCGGAGGGCTCTTTGGCGGCGTGCTCCTGCTTCCCTTCCTCGGTCTCAAGGAATCTTGCTTCATGATGGCAATCATCAAAATCAGTAGTTTCCTCCTCATCCTCCTCTTCACAAGGACCCGAAAATAGCATAAAATCATGGAGCGACAAATCGTGACCCGAATTCGGCAATGTGGAGGCCCTTCGAACCCTCCCCAAAATTTGGTGCTTTCCTCGTAATGCTAAACAGACGGAGATTTCTCCAAAACATCATTTCGATTCTTTCCGGAATGGGGTGCTCATCTCTCCTTCCAAGGGAAAGCCGTGGGAAAACGAATCCTCCCCTCCGTGAGGCGATGTTCTATGAACACGTGGATGGTCAAGAAGTACAATGCCTTCTCTGCCCAAGGGAATGTGTCATCGGCCATGGGGAGAGGGGGTTCTGCAGAAACAGGGAAAACCGGGAGGGGAAACTATATACGGTTGTCCACGGGAAACCCTGCGCCGTCAATATCGGTCCCATTGAAAAGGCGCCCCTCTATCATTTCGTCCCCGGCCATTTCAGGCTGTGCGTCGCCTGTGCAAGTTGCAATCTGAGATGTAAATACTGTCATAATTGGCATCTGTCTCAGAGGAGCCTCGAGGAGTTGGACCATTACCCCAATACCCCTCAGGAAATTGTCCAGCAGGCCAAAAACCACGGACTTCAATCCATCTCCTTCACCTATACCGAACCCACTGTCTACTATGAGTATCTGTATGACATCTCCGTCATTGCCAAAGGGATGGGAATGAGGACTTCAATCGTCTCAAATGGTTACATCAATCGAGAGCCCCTCTTAAAGCTCCTATCGGTCTTGAGCGCGGTAAAGATTGATCTCAAGGGGTTCAGCGAAAAATTTTATGAAGAGGTGTGCTCAGGGACCCTTGGCCCTGTCCTGAAATCCCTCATCACGGTGAAAAAAGAGAAGGTATGGCTGGAGATCGTCAATCTCGTCGTCCCCACGTTAAATGACGATATGAAAATGATCGATGAGATGTGCCGTTGGATCAAGGAGAATTTAGGACCCGATACCCCGCTGCATTTCACCAGGTTTTTCCCGAACTATAAATTGACCCACCTCCCGGCTACCCCGATCTCAACCCTGGAAGGCGC
>DAOVGJ010000162.1 GCA_030672465.1 Pseudomonadota bacterium
TGCTGCTCAGAAATATTTTTTCATGTCGGAGAAAACCGTTGTCCCTTCGCTTCAATGCCCTTTGGTCTGTTGCCCGGATTTCCCTTCGCTCAGAGTTTGTTTTCCCGGTTTTCCAGGGATTCCCAACTTTGGCATTTGACATTGACTCTCGTGTTCGTGTTCGTGTTCGTGGTTCGGGCCTCGTCATTTGTCATTTGGATTTTGAACTTTGGCATTTGACATTTGTTACTTGGCATTTCTCCTTAATGCTCCCCTCATGGATTCAACTCTTTGGATTAATTGATGCCCCAATTCATTCTCCGCAAGGGAAAGACCTCCCATCCATCTCCCTTTGATCAGAATGACCTGCCTCCCCATTGCCCGAACTTCCTGCCGATCTACGCAGCCCTTTCTGCACCCGCATATGATGATCAAGAGATCGGCGGGCGTTTTCCCTTCCGGGCCAAAGGTGATTTCATCATCCTTTAAGGTCTCCATCCACTGGCCGATGATTCGGGGGGAATTGATCTCGGGATTACAGTTTCCACAGTACTTCACGGCGATGCGCATGGGGTTACTTCTTTCGGTTATCGACGAGCCGCTTGGCCTTGAAGGTGGTCCGCTCAAGGGAACCGAGGGGTTTAATGTCGACCTCGGGAGTTACCATAAGCTCTTCCTTCAATCCCTTTTTCAGACTCGAAGCCAGTATTTCCGTATCCCCTCTCTCGGCCATTTGTTCAACAACGACGGTGCAGATATCCGTTCCCATCCTCTCGTCCGTGGTCAGCTCAATGTGAAACTCATCGCTCAATTCCGTAAAACTCCTGACCACCTTTTCGACCTGAATGGGGTAAAATTTGGCCCCCTTATAGATGATCATGTCGTCGGCCCGCCCCAGGATCCCCCCGATAGATCGAGCATGGGTCCTCCCACAGGCACATTTTTCAGTGGTGAGTTTGGCCAGATCATTGCTCCAATATCGGATCATGGGCGTGGCCTCTTTTGTGAGGTGGGTCATCACCAGGACCCCCGTTTCCCCTGGCCTTGATATCTCCTTTGTATCGGGGTCGATCACCTCGATGAGGATATGATCCTCTACCCAATGGAGACCCGCCTTCTCCTCGCACTCGGAGGCGATGGTTGGCCCGATTTCCGCCAATCCGTAATAGTCGAAGGCGTCAATTCCCAGGCCCTCCTCGATCTTTTTCCTGGTAGCGGGGACTTCCGTCCCTCCCTCCCCCCCGAAACATCCACGACGCAAGGGGATGTCCTCCGGAGAAATCCCCCTTTGGGCCAGCCTTTCTCCGATATGCAGGGCGTAGGATGGGGTGCAAAGCAAAACCGTGGATCCGGGATTGAGGAGGTAATCGATCTGACGTTCGGTCATGGCCGCCCCGATGGGCACCACGAAGCACCTCAGTTCTTGAGTCGCATAGTGGGTCGACATGCCGGCCACCCACAGCCCATAGCTGAAAGCATTTTGGACGATATCGCCGGGTCGAGCGCCGAAGTTCCACATCGTCCGGGCGGTCCAGGAGGCGATGGTTTTAACATCTCGGTGAGACCATATGGTGTTGACCGGGACTCCCGTTGTTCCCGTCGATGGGTGAAGCTCCGCCCATTCCTTGGGCGCGGCAACGGTATACCTTCCAAAGGGGGGGTGGGCCAGTTGTTCCTCCCTCAACTCCTCTTTGGTCACGGGAGGAATGCGGACGATTTCCTCCAAGGAACGGATGTCCTCGGGCTTGATTCCCGCTTTCATAAACCGCTTTCGGTAAAACGGTGATTCCTCATAGCACCGTTTGAGCTGCCATTGCAACCGTTCCATCTGGAGCTTCTCCAGGTTAGAACGGTCCATGGTCTCGATTTCGGATTCGAAATATTTCCTTCCCCCCATGGAAATCCCCCCTTTCGAGGTTACGGCCCACAATTGCTTCTATTTCCCTTACACCTTGGCCTTAGCCTTATCCTCTTTCACCTGGGCGATGCCCTTGAAATAGGGATCTTCGTCGATGCCAGCGATCACCTTGGCCAGATCCTTTTTCCGGTCGATGTTGGCTCCCCGCCCGATCATAATTTTCATGGCCGTTGGAGAACCCGCCCCCTGCATGGCCTCGGGAAGGCCTGCTCCCACTGCCATGTTCTCTATGAGTCGATACATCCTGATCCTGTCCAGGGTGGAGAATCCCTTCTTGCCCTTGAAGTATTTGTCGATGTATTTGCCGATCTCCGGGTGTTCGTAATCCCTCTCCGAGGGAAGGGTTATGATGATTCCCCCCGCGATATCCTGGGCCAACCTCATCCATTCGTACGTGAATCGGGTGATGTTGAGCTTTTCCACGTTGGCCAGGAGTGGATTAATCGTATAAGCACCAGAAGGGGTTTGATACCCTTCGTAAGAGCAGGCCAGGGCACAAGACCAACAGGTCTCTGCCAGGTTAACCATCTCCGTCAGAGTGTTCCTAATATTGGATGCCCTTTCGATCCCATTGGATTCGGCGATCCAAGCGGAAGCCCCGATGACCACGTCGGCCAAACCGACTTTGCATCCCCCGTAGTTCGATCGATGATATCCGGCGAAGGTTTCCACCAACTCAAGGGCGAACTCATGCTCCCCGCACATGAATACCCGCTCCCAGGGGACGAAGACATCATTGAAGATGATCAGGGCCTCTCCACCCACGATGCCATATTTGGGATTTCCCGCGTCGAGTTCGCTCTCCAGTCTCCTGGTGTCGTTGGTTTGCCTTCCGAAGATGAGGGTGATCCCTTCGGTATCCACGGGAACGGAAAAGGAGAGGGCGTAATCCTTATCCTCGGGGCCCATGGCCCGTGTGGGCATGGTGATGATTTCGTGGGAGTTGATGGACCCGGTAATATGGGCCTTTGCCCCCCTTACGATGATTCCATCGGATTGTCTCTCTACCACTCGCAGGTAAACGTCTGGGTCTTCCTGTTCATGGGGTCGAAGGCTGCGGTCCCCCTTCGGGTCGGACATCGCCCCGGCACTCATGAGGTCGTTCTGCTGAACGTATCGAAGAAAGTCCTTGAAACGTTCGTGATACTCTGAACCGTATTTTTGGTCGATGTCATAGGAGGTGACGTAGATACCGTTGAGGGCGTCAAGTCCCACACACCTCTGGAAGCAGGTCCCCGTCCGTTGGCCCAAGAGCCTCATCATTCTCACCTTTTTTACCAGGTCCTCGGTGCTCTGATGAATATGGGTGAATCGGTTGACCCTCTCCCCAATGAGATGTGAGGTGGCGGTCATGATCTCCTGGAATTCGGGTTTGTGGGCTAATTCGTAAGTCATCGCCGCGGCGTGAATATGGGGCTTAAAGAGGGGATAATCGACAACGCTTTCGACTTTTTCTCCGAAGCAGTATACCTTCGGCTTCAGCTTCTTCAGGCTCTCGATATATTGGGTTCCCGTTTTCATTGGCATATCGTTTCCTCCTTTGGAAACCATCTTGGATTCATGCGGAAATTCTAACTCAATTTTCTTGGTAAATTCAACTTCTTCGCGATGCTCGGAAATCGAAGCAGTTCATTCCCGGAAATGTCCCCCACTCTCCCAACTCTTCTTCGATTCGCAGTAGGCGGTTATACTTTGCAACCCTTTCGCTCCGGGAGAGGGATCCCGTTTTGATCTGTCCCGCATTGGTTTGGTGCCTCAACGGTGGGGTTCCCCCTGGAATCGAGGATCTCACGGCCGACAACATGCACGATACGTGACATGGTCTCCCTCCTTATTTTTCGGTTAGGAGTTTGTTCCCGATATAGATATAGTGAACCCCGGATAGGATGGTAAAGAATGCCGTCAATTTGATCAAAAGGGGAAACAGGGATTCAAGCCTCCAATGGAGAGCGGAAAACAGGGCCAAGATGACGGTGAGAATCTGGAGAACGGTGGTGATCTTGCTGGTATATCTGGGTGCCACCTTGGGCTTATGATTTGTCACAGTCAGCACCCCATAGCCGATGGCGATGAGGATATCTCGGCTCATGACTATTACCGTCAACCAACTGGGGATGATGCGGAGAATGGCCAGGGTGATGAAGGCCGAGGCCAGGAGAAGTTTGTCGGCAATGGGGTCCAGATAGGAGCCCAGGTCTGTTCGCTGATGCCAGATTCTGGCGATGAAACCATCGAGGGCATCGGTTATCCCCGCGATGATGAAGGTGATGAGAGCGCTATGGAACGATTTCGAGATCAGAAGGATGACGAATAGGGGGATGAGGAGTATCCGGATAAGGGTCAATGCGTTGGGAAGGTTCATTTCTTAGATTTATCCTTCCTATCGCAGTATCAACGAGTCAAGAAGATGAGGATGTGCTGGCTTTGGGCTGGCCCCACTCAATCGGGTTATTCCTCGCCCCGATAGAGGGGCTTGAAGACGGTGTACTTGTCTATGAAGGCCAAATCTAGCTTGCCTGTTGGGCCATTTCTCTGTTTCCCGATGGTGATTTCGGCGATTCCCTTATTGGGTGTGTCCTGCTTATAGAGTTCCTCCCGATAGATGAAGAGGATGACATCGGCGTCCTGCTCGATGGCCCCGGACTCCCTCAGGTCGGCCAATTGAGGCCTTCTATTGGGTCGATCTTCCGTTTTTCGACTCAATTGGGAGATGGCGATAACGGGGATAGATAGCTCTTTTGCTAAGGCCTTCAGAGACCCGGAGATTTCGGAAATCTCCTGCTCGCGGCGCTCTGCCCTCCTCGTCTTCATCAACTGAAGATAATCGACGATGACCAGCCCCAAACCATGTTCCGCTTTCAATCGCCTGGCCTTGGCCCTAATCTCCAGGTTGGTAATGGCGGGGGTATCATCGATGAAGAGGGGAGCTTCGGAAAGGTTGCCTGCTGCTAGGGTGAGCTTAGGCCAATCGCTCTCGCCCAAGTAACCACTCCTCAACTTCTGTCCATCAACCTCCGCCTCCGAGCAAAGCATCCGAAGGGCCAATTGTTCCTTGGACATCTCCAAGGAAAAGATCGCGACTGGGATTTTTCCCTCGATGGCGGTATACTGGGCCACATTGAGGCAGAAGGCCGTTTTTCCCATGCCGGGCCTTCCGGCCACGATGATCAAATCCGAGGGTTGAAACCCCGCTGTTTTTCTATCCAAGTCCTTAAATCCTGAGGGGATTCCCGTGATGAGTTCCTTCTTCTCATAGAGCTTTTCTATGGTTTTAAAACTATCCTTGATGATATCCTTGATGGGATGAAAGGAGGGCCTAATCTTGTGCTCGGAGATCTGGAAGATGAGGCGCTCCGCATCGTCCAGGAAACCATCCACATCTCCCCGGTCCTCGTAACTCTGGGTGACGATTTCGGTTGCCGCCCGGATTAAATTCCTCAAGATGGACTTCTCCTTGACGATCTTGGCGTAATATTCGATGTTGGCTGCCGTTGGAACGGAATCGATTAACGAAGTCAAATAGGAAGCACCACCGATTTCCTCCAGGAGGTTTTGATATTTCAGCTCATTGGTCAAGGTGATGAGATCCGAGGGTTCATTTTTCTCCGAAAGGGCGATCATGGACTTGAAGATCTTTCGGTGGGCCTCCCGGTAGAAGTCGTCGCAGCTCAGGATTTCCACTACCCTATTGAGAGCCTCGTTCTCTATTAAGATTCCTCCGAGGATGGACTGTTCTGCTTCGGTATTTTGAGGGGGAACCTTACGGAGTGAATCGCCGATTTCATTCATCCTTGCATTCATCCTTGTGATCACTCCTTAACAACCCAGAGCTTGAGGTTGGTTGTTACCTCTGGTTGGAGCCTGATTGGGATCGTATAGACCCCCAGGTTTTTGATGGGCTCTTCCAACTCGATCTTTTTGCGGTCGATTTGAAACCCGTTCTCGTTGAGGTGTTGCTCAATATCCTTGGAAGTGACCGACCCGAAGAGCTTTCCGCTCTCCCCCACGGGCTTGCTGATGGTGCAGGAGAACTCCTCAATCCTTTTGGCTAATTTTTCGGCGTCCCTTTTGACCTTATCCATTTTGTCCTGGGCAAGGCGCTTTTCGTGTTCCAACTTCTTTCGACTCTTGGAAGTTGCCTTGATAGCAAATTTATTGGGTATCAAATAGTTCCTACCATACCCATCCGAGACCTTTACTAAATCTCCCACCTTTCCAAGGGAGGGAACATCCTCGAGGAGGATAATCTCCATTCTGCCTCCTTTCTTTAAGCTCAATGAGGTGTTGACTGGAATTACGGCGACTCACCCTGACGGGCGTATCCCGGGGGGAACTGTGCCCATCGTTATTTCATCACCGTTGTAAAGGGTAAGATAGCGATGTTTCTGGCCCTCTTTATGGCGGTGGTAATCTCCCTCTGATGTCTAGCGCAGTTTCCCGATATCCTTCGGGGGATGATTTTGCCCCTTTCCGTAATGAAATATCTCAAGATCCTGGGGCTTTTATAATCGATCTCGAGGGTCTTATCGGCGCAGAAGCGACACACTTTCCTCTTGATATAAATTCTTCGCCTCTTGTTTGGGGTGTTCCTCATTCGATCAT
>DAOVGJ010000219.1 GCA_030672465.1 Pseudomonadota bacterium
TCAAATAAGCGGAGAGCGCTCCCACATTGGGGGAGATGGACATCTCATTATCGTTGAGTACCACGATGAGATCCTTTTCCAGATGCCCCGCCTGGTTCAGGCCCTCAAAGGCCAAGCCTGCGGTCATGGAGCCATCTCCGATGACGGCGATGACCCTGTTGCCATCGTCCTTAAGGGATTTGGCAACGGACATTCCCAGGGCTGCCGAAATGGAGGTGCTGCTATGGCCAGTATTGAATGCGTCGTGGGGGCTCTCCTCCTTTTTGGGAAAACCGCTCAACCCGTTATACTGCCTCAACGTTTGAAAGGGCCTCCTTCTGCCCGTTAAGAGCTTGTGAGGATAGCACTGGTGTCCCACATCCCAAATGATCTTATCCCGAGGGGAATCAAAGACGTAATGAAGGGCAATGGTAAGTTCCACAACGCCCAAGCTCGAGGCCAGATGCCCTCCGGTGATGGAAACGGTATGAATGATTTCCTCCCTTATCTCCTCGGCTAGGTGGTATAGTTCGCCCCTGCTCAATTCCCGCAACCCTTGAGGACTATGGATCTTATTCAGAAGATATTGTTTTTTGTTCCGCCCCATCCTTATCGCCCTCCTCTATTCACACCATCTGGTCCGCCGTATATTTCCTCAGTTGCTTCAATTTCGATATATCGTATTCCTCGATATCGAGAAATTCGAGGCCGTATTGATAACCCGGGAAATCGGATACTAATCCTACGTCTTTCCAGACGACTTGGCATCGTGCTTTGATCTCAGTTAGTTGGTAGCCAAGGTTGAACAGCATGGAAACAGCCAGCATAGCCCCGATATTCATACTCTCCACGAAACAGACCATCAGTCCCCCCTCACTGGCATTGACGGCCTTTCCCACAAAGATCCTGCCTCCATCCTCGCGATGGCAGTCGACGGGATAATCTACGGGGAACCTGGGATACCTCCTTCGCTCATAGAGTCGAATTTGGCCTTCCATGTACCCTCTCATTGAAGATCGATTTCGCTCGGCCTTTTTCGCCGAGGAGTAGGATTAATAAGTTCTATCGGGATAAGGACCGGCGATGGCTCCGTATGGTCTTCTTGCCCCCTATGGCAAAATTTTAGCATTTTCTGTGCCAAAACTTGGCGAAGGGGGTCCATCGATCTCAATCCTCAGGCTAAAAAGACCTCCGGTAATGAGCTGGCTTCTCCTACGTTTTCGCTGGAGCAAATTCGTAGGTAGAGGGGCGAAGGGAGTACAATGGGATACGGCAACTATCTTGAATGGAAATGGCCCCAAAGAGAAGGGCGTTCGTGAGGTAAAGGAAAAGGACCGCGAGTTACGATCTTGGGTATTGGGATAACCCAGATGAAGGCGTAGGAAGAAGGTACAATCCAAATCCCTGGGGATGGAATTAGGATTGGATCGCTAAATCTGCTTTGAGCTGCTTCAATTTGGCAAGGTCTTCATCTCCAACTTCTAAAAACTTCAAGCCATACCTGTATCGATCCCAACCCTCTTCCAATCCCACATCTTTCCATACCACCTGGGATAGGGCTTTAACTCCGGTAAGCTCAAACCCCATGGAAAAAAGGAGTGCAACATAGAGTTTCGTCCCGATTTTCATTCGCTCATGCAGATATATCATCAACCCTCCTTCACTGGCATTGCCCGCTATGCCAGCCTTAAGCCGCTTTGTCTCCAGCCGGGCATAGTCCACTGGTAGGTCGACCTTAAACCGCAGAAACTTCCTCCTCTCCATGTCCGAAACATCGATTCTTCCTTCCATCATCACCCTCCCTCAGTGATCTGGAATTTACCGATAGCGAATAGCAAGACCCCTTAGGAGAACCCTTTCCTCCTTAGCTTCTGGACTGGAAATGTCCAATGGTTGATGTCTGGCTTTCCTCTTGATGGGTTCGGGGAAAACCCCGGGGATCGCTATTTCAACTACTTCCCTCTTAAACCCAATGATGGCATCCGCCCCAATTCCTTGAAAAATCCCCTTCATCCGATTCACCATCTCCTCATCGCTAAGCTCGGGGGAGAAAGTCATCTTCAGCTCCCCGATAATGGTGTAAGGCTTCTCCACGTCCTGGGAAAAGACCTCCACCTTCGGTGTTGGGGGAAACGTTTCTTTCGTATATCTGATAAAGTTGACGCCTTCATATGGGCCTTCAGAAACACAACCCACAATGAGGAGGACGAGGAATAAAACAAAAAATGGTTTCAATACATTATAGGAAGGAAAAGAAAGCAAAACGCCTACCCAGCGAGGACATCGAGGTTTTTACCCTACCAAATCTCCTTAGAAAGGGTTTCCCTCTTAAGTTTCCTCTTGCAGAATGGACAAGACCGTCCCTCTTGAATCAGTATTTCCCTCATGATATTCAATAAATCTTCATCCTCGAGCACCTGGAGGACGATGTTGGGGTGGGGTTTTCGATCATATACCCTATAAGGAAAGCTACTCTTACTCATTACCTCCTCCTCATGAATCGAACCCCAACCTTACAAAAAATGGATCTATTAGTCAAGGATTTTTATCCCCTTTCATCAGGGATTGAATGATTTCCCTGAGCACCTTCTGGGCATCCTGAGATATCTCTTTGTATTGAATCCCCATTCCCGAATGGGTCCCTTCCACGACCCAAACCACCTCTCCTGTGATCACCAGGGGTTTGGGGTGATTCGGGAAGGAAAATTCCAAGGGAACTTCCGTCCTGGGTGGCAACACCTCATTCGTTTCGATAAAACATCCTCCTTCGCTGATATTCTCCGTAAACCGATGGAGATAGGAATCCACCTTTTGGTAACTCACCTCTATCCGCAACTTCACCCTGGGATGTTGCCTCCTCTCTTTGCCCTCAAACGTCTTCATAACATCCCCCTTATCCAAGGCATTGTTCATGTACGCCAGCTATTTTACTTGCTGGATGAAATGGTTCCACCTCTCCCTCTCCCCGGGAGCCATCTCCTCGAGGAAAACCCCGATCTTTACGTGGTAAATCTTATCAGTCGCCTTTAACTCGCTCCAGATCACCCTACCCAAGGCGATTACCTTCCGCCGACCCGATGGTAAATCGATTTCCAGCTCCAACTGCTGTTCCTCCATCACCAGAAAGGGCAATACCTTCACCCCCTTCTCACCGCCCGATTCCGAAAAGGTCATCACCCCTTCCTGGACCGCGGCATCCGTCTCGATGCATAAACCATCATAAGAGACGTTCCACGTTTCTCCTTCTATGACCATGGAACTCTGTTCCTTGCTCCAAAGGTCCACAATCTTAAAATGTACCTTCAGGGGAACATATAGCCGGGAAAACAATCGACGTTCAACGACCCCGATCTTTTTCGCCTTCATCCCTCCATTCCCCCGGAAAGTTATTTGGATGTGGATTTCATAGTGAGTAAGTACGTTTTCCCACCTAAAAAAAACCAGCTCTATAGATCAACCATTGCATAATCTCGGGCCCCATTCTCCCCCAGGTAAAGCAAAATAGAGCTGGTGGTCAACTTTTCTTTCACTCTAGGCGGTAAGGCTATCCAGTAGCCATTTCAACTTCGAAAAGTCCTCCTTCCCGATGTTGATGAATTTCAATCCATACTTATACTCCCCCCAATCCTCGGGTCCCCTTATATCTGCCCAAACGATTTCCGCCTGAGCCCTAATGGGCGTTAGCCTAAAACCATGGGAAAAGAAAACCTCCATCTTGAGCCTCGTTCCAATGGGGAACTTCTCCTGCAAATAGACGAGCAGTCCTCCTTCGCTGGCATCGTGGGCAATCCCTCCCTGCTTCTTGCGCACTTTCACCTCGGAATATTTCAGGGGAAGGTCGACATTGAACCTGGGAAATCTCCTCTTCTCAATGGTAACAACCCCTGATTTTTTCCTTAGATCTTCCTTCCTTTTTTCCTCATTCACAGAGATTTCCCTCAGAGATCCCTTATTGACGTTCCTTCAATTTTTGTTCTACCCACTGGATCATCTCATCCAGGCACATCTCCTCAAACATACCTTCTTGAATATCTTCAAATATTTTTTCATTCCAGTCAACCCAATCTTTCTCCTGCTCGGCCTTATTCCGGATGGTTATCTTTCCCATCTTTCTTCCCCTCCCCGTATATTCACCCCCATCCCCATTCTCGAATGGGTGAAGGTGGAAATTGATTCATTAAGATGGCGTCGTTCGACGGGCGAAAACGGTCGTCTTAAAAGATTCACCGATCTCCCCTTAAGAAACGGTCCAGCTCCGATTTGAGCACTTTCCACCCCTTTCCTGCTTTTATGGCATTAATTCGCCCTTGCCAAATA
>DAOVGJ010000011.1 GCA_030672465.1 Pseudomonadota bacterium
TAGGCCCTGACCAATCCCCCTCCACCGCAGCAGGTGGCCTTATCACGATTATGTTCCATTTCCTCCACTTTCAGCCCGGGGATGGAGGCCAAGACCTCTCTGGGTTCTCGGTAGATCTTTTCTCCCATTCGCCCCAGATAGCACGGATCGTGATAGGAGAGTTTCAGGTCAACGGGCTTGGTCAATCTGATCCTCCCCCTCCGAATGAGATCGGCGGCAAACTGGGTAAAGTGGAGTGTTTTAAATGGAGTCGATAGCCCGAATCGGTGGGGGAACTCCTTGGAAAAAGCCCTGTAGCAATGGGGGCAACTGGTAACCAGGGTCGAGATTCCCTTTTGGGAGATATCCTCAACCAGCCTTTTTCCATTTTCCCCGGCTTCCTTTTGGAAGCCGGCGAGGAGCAGGGGAATACCACAGCACCGATCAATGCCCAAAGGCTCATATCGTATCCTCGCCTTGTGGAAAAATGCCTCTAAGGTACTGCGGAGCTCTTTAAAGAGGAGGACGGTACATCCGAAAAAGAGGCCGATCATAATTGCTAACTCCAGGACGATCTCGAATTCACGTTTATATTATAGGTTTTCCACCTCCTTTCTTCAATGAAGTAGTGGGAAATCTCCGCTGAGTGGGGAATTGTTTTCATCCTCCATTTCTGATACTATTGACGGGCGAAATCGTAATCTTAGACCGATTCACTTCTTACTGTCATTTCGACCTTCATCAAGGGTCTCTCCTTTGAGATCTTGGCCAAAAGGGATGCGGGGATGAAAAGATGAAGATTAACAAGCTTTGGGGCTCCAGGTTCCACCGGGAGCCCCCCCGTCGGATCATTGAATTCCTGTCGGGAAGGGATGTCGAGGGGGTACTACCCTCTGATCAGCACCTGATCGAATACGATATCTGGGGAAGCAAAGCGCATGCTATCATGCTCTGTAGGCAGGGAATCATTTCAGAGGACGACCTCAGGGTGATTCTGAGAGGCCTCAGGGAGATCGAAGGCCTTTCCCTCCGAGGGGGATTCGTCCTGGACGGATCCAGGGAGGATGTCCACAGCAACGTGGAGGGTTTTCTCATCGAGCGGTATGGGGTGGAATCTGCCGGGAAGCTCCATACGGCCAGGAGCCGAAATGACCAGATAACGTTGGATATGCGGTTGTACATGAGAAGGCAGGTATTCGATTTCATCCAAGAATTGGATGGGTTGATCGCGGCTTTCCTGGAAAAGGCCCAGGAGAACCTGGATACGGTTATGCCGGGTTTCACTCATCATCAGCATGCCATGATCACCACCTTCGCCCACGTGCTTCTCTCCTTTGCGGAGCCATTGGAAAGGGATATCTGGCGGTTCATCCATTGGTTCAGGCTTTTCAACAAGAACCCCCTGGGTGGGGTGGCGGGATATGGGTCCACCTTTCCATTGGACAGGGAATTGACCTCGAAATTGTTGGCTTTCGATACGTTCCACGGCAACTCCCTGGATCCCATCACCAACCGGTGGGAACCGGAGCTGGAATTTGGACACGCCATTACCACGACCATGAACCACCTGAGCACCGTTGCGCAATCATTCATCATGATGAGCATGCCCGAATTCGACATGGTGAAGTTGGACGATGTGCATTGTAGCGGAAGCTCCCTCATGCCCCAGAAACGGAATCCCGATGCCTTGGAGGTAATCAAGGCCAAGGCCTCGGTTGCCCAGGGGATTTTGATGGGGTTGCTATCCCTGGGTAAGTCATCCTTTATCGGATACAATCGTGATTCTCAATGGACGAAGTATCTGATCATGGACATGGTTCGGGAGTGCAAGCCGACCCTGGGAGTGATGAGAGAGGTAATTGAGCTGCTTCAGGTGAATCGCGAGGTAATGCTCCGACAATGCCGGAAGGGATTTGTCGGGGCGACGGCCCTGCTGGAGGAACTCGTACAAAGGTTTGAAATCCCTTTCAGGCAGGCAAAGATCCTCATGGAGACAGCGGTTAAATATTCGGAGGATAAGGGGGCCGACATGGTCATCCTCGAGGGATTTCGGAGAGCTTTGAAGGAGACGGACTTAGATTTGGAGATGTCAGAAGAAGAACTCAAAGAGGGGCAAGATCCCATAAGGATTGTATCGAGGAAGACCTCGAAAGGAGGCCCTTCGACGGAAGCCGTAAAAGCCCAAATCGATGGGATGAGGGAGAGGTTAAAGGGAAGTCGACGGTGGAGCCGAGAAGGACTGAGGGGAGTTGAGGATGCCAAAAAGGAGATTCAGAGGATTGAGGAGTCCCTGGGGATATCAGTGGAAGCTTGATTTCGCTTTGATCCTCTGCATTGAGAGGAGGTGTGGACATGAAGGTGACGCATTATAGGGAAATTCCGCGTGACCCGGTGGGTGAGGAGGGTGCTTCGGGGATTACCGTTCGGCGGGTCATTTCCGAGAAGGATGGGGCAGACAATTTTTCCATGAGGGTATTCGAGGTGGAACCCGGTGGTTACTCCCCTTACCATAACCATCCGTGGGAGCACGAGGTATTCATCTTGGAGGGAAGCGGATCCTTGGTCCAGGGGGAGAAGGAGGTTCCCTTTTCCAAAGGTGATGTGATATTTATCCCACCTGGCGAGGCGCATCAAATGAAGAACTCATCCGAGGAACCGTTGGAATTCATCTGTCTCATCCCCAACCCTAAATGAGGGGGTTATGGAATGCCAACTCATATGCACCCAGTGCGGGAAGAGATATGCCTTCGGTGAGCCGAGGTTGAGGTGCGATGGATGCCGTGAACCCCTGGAGGCCATCTATGGGGCATTGAGAGCCGAAGTGAAAGACCAAGGCTCCATTTTGAGGAGATTCAAGGCCTTTTACCCCTTCGGTGAGGTATCCGAGACAATGAGCCTGGGAGAAGGGGCAACTCCCTTGATCCCATCCTCGGTATTGGGAAGGCGATGGGGTATCGATGCTCTCTATTTTAAGGATGAGACGCAAAACCCCACGTGGTCCTTCAAGGATCGGGGGACCTTCTGTGGGATCCAGTATGCCATCTCCCTGGGATATGAACGCATCGGAACCGTCTCCACGGGCAATATGGCCGCATCGGTTGCAGCCTATGGGGCAAAGGCTGGCCTTGCGACATTCATCCTGGTTTCCGCCGGCATACCCGCCGAGAAGATAAAACCCATCGCCGTCTATGGTCCCCATTTGATCAGGGTCGAGGGGGACTACCATGAGCTCTATGATGAGAGCCTTCGGGCCGGGGACAGACACGGAATCTATTTCATCAATTCGGACGCGCCTTTCCGCGTGGAGGGATCCAAGACCATCGCCTTTGAGATTTGTGAACAACTTCATTTTCAAGTTCCGGACTACGTGATCATTCCCGTGAGCTCTGGGGGAAATTTTAGGGGAATCCTCAAGGGGTTTGAGGAATTCAAATCGGCGGGGCTCATCAATGGCATTCCCAAGCTCATTGCCGTTCAAGCAGAGGGATGTGCCCCCATTGCCGAGGCCTTCGAAAGGAGAAGGGAGAAGGTAAGGAGAGTCCGAAACCCCAAGACCATCGCCCGGGCCATTGAGAATCCATATCCTCCCAGCGGGAACCAGGTCCTGAGAAAGCTGAAGGAAAACGGGGGATTGGCGCTGACCGTCAGCGATGAGGAGATCCTCGATGCCCAAAACCTCATGGGCCAGGAGGGAATCTTCGGACAGCCGGCGGCGTGCGCCCCTTTAGCGGCTACCAAAAGGCTGATATCCAATGGATATTTGAAGCCGAGGGATAGGATAGTGCTCGTTATAACGGGGGCCGGTCTGAAAGTCCCTTCCTCATTGAATCATCTGGATGTCCCGGTCATCTCCACATCCATTGGTGGCCTCACGGAGGCCATTGGAAAGGTGATTGAAGGGCCCTGCTAGTGTAGTGTCCCAGTAATAACTTGCATAATTTACACGATCGCACAGCGTCTAGAAATATGATGCTTTAAATCCGAAATTCGAATATCGAAATGCCAAACAAATCCGAATATCAAATGACCCCAAAGAAATAGGCTTCGCATTTCATAGGGCAAGCCAAAATCGAGAACATGTTTAGAACATTGGAAGATTTGAATTTTGTTATTGTTTCGGCCTGCGACGAGCCCCTCGGCCTGAGCTCGGGTCGAAGGCTCAGCCGAGTCGATTTCGAATTTCGTGCTTCGAATTTTAGATTTCGACATCTCAATACGTACGACCAGTTTTGGCGTG
>DAOVGJ010000240.1 GCA_030672465.1 Pseudomonadota bacterium
GGTGGTGATGGCTCCGATCCTCAGCGTCCACCCCCATATGGGGGATGGTATCATAATTACGGCTTTCATCGTTGTGGTGGTTGGGGGTCTGGGCAGCCTTTCCGGGGCGGCCCTTGCGGGAATTCTGATCGGGGTTCTCGAGAGCTTCAGTGCCATTCTATTCCCAGCCTTCACAGGGGCCAGGATGTCTATGGTGATGGTGATTGTCCTTCTGGTTCGACCCCAAGGCCTTCTCGGAATTGAGGAAATCCGATGAGTCTGAAGCTTTCAAGACTGCTTCGGGGGCCGGAAAGTGGCTATTACTGGTTTCTCCTCTTCCTTTTCCTTTTTGCACTTCTCCCCTTAGGAGTCATCGCAAAGATCTATTCCACCTTTTATCTTCGCTTTGGGACAGAACTATTAATATTAGGACTCTTTGCCCTGAGTGTCGACATCATCATGGGTTACACGGGGCTTGTCTCCTTGGGCCCTGCGGCATTCTTTGGTATCGGGGCCTATGCAGGGGCTCTCACGCTTCTCAAGCTCGCCAATTCCATCTGGCTTGCCTTAGCCATTACGCTGGTCCTGTCTGGGATGGTAGCTTGGATCATCGGGTATCTATCCATTCGGATTAGGGGGGTCTATTTTGCCATGCTGACCCTGGCATTTGCCGAAATGTTTCATGAACTGGCCTTCAACTGGCAGAGTTTCACCGGAGGTTCTGACGGGCTGACAGGGGTCCCAAGGCCAGAAATCGGCATTCCTCCCTTTACATTGAGTCTTGGTAATCCATATGCTTATTATTATTTCGTCCTTGTGATGGTCATTCTCGTCTACTATGGGTGTGTCAGGTTGGTCAACTCTCCTTTTGGCCGGGTCCTCCAGGCCATCCGTGATAATGAGGAACGGGCAGAGTTCATTGGATACGATGTCCGGATATTTAAACGCCGGTCTTTTGTTATATCTGGAATAATCGGAGGGCTCTCAGGATCTCTTTTCGCACTCCTCAGGTTTGTTGATCCGGATGTCCTTCATTGGTTTATCTCGGCAGAAGCCCTTGTGATGAACCTTTTCGGCGGCATGGGAACCCTTTACGGCCCCATAATCGGTGCAATCGTCTTCCTTTTCTCCAAAGATCTCATAAGCTCCTATACGGAGCATTGGCGGCTTATCCTGGGGCTTATATTTGTAGGGTTTGTCATTTATTCCCCTCGAGGGATCGTCGGGCTTTATGAAGCTTTTAGAGATAAGGTTATTCCGGCCGTACTGGCTACCCTTAGGCGACCAGGGACACGGGAGACCAGAAAGACAAGGCCGAGTCTTTTGTCAGACGTGAATCCGGTTGTTGAGCGGGAATCATCTCCAAAATTGAAAGGGGATCTCCCCGCCCCTGGTACGGAGGCGGGCATAGAAGATGAGGAGTGATCTGAGGAATGGCGGCGCTTTTAGAGACAGAGCGAATAACTAAGGCCTTTGGAAATATGTTTGCCGTCAATCGATTCGACCTTCATGTAGAGAAGGGTAAGCTCAAATCGATCATCGGACCTAACGGAGCGGGGAAAACAACCCTTTTCAACGTGATCAGTGGAAAAATCCGCCCCACAATGGGCAGGGTGGAGTTTAAGGGAGAGGATATTACCAACCTCTCTCCAAATGCTATCGCGCGAAGAGGTTTAGCCCGATCCTTTCAAATCACAAATATTTTCCCCAACCTTACGGTCTTCGAGAATGTGCGACTTGCTGTGCAGCAGAAGGACAAAAAGAGATCCTCCTATTTCACACCGGTATCCAGTCTTAATGAGACCAACTGGAAGAGTAAGGAGATTTTGAATCAGATTGGATTGACCGAATACCAGGACTCATTGGCTCGTAATCTATCTTACGGGGATCAGAGGCACCTCGAAATCGGGATTACCCTGGCGATGGAACCAGCCCTCCTGATGTTAGACGAACCCACTTCAGGGATGTCTTCCCTGGAGACTCAAGCAACCGTTCGGCTCATAGATAAACTCACCCAGAATTTGACAATCATCCTCATCGAGCACAAAATGGATGTGGTTATGAGCGTTTCGGATACCGTCCTTGTAATGCACTACGGTCAAAAGATCGCCGAAGGGACACCGAAAGAAGTGGAGAAAGATCCACGCGTTCGGGAAGCCTATTTAGGAGGGCTGTAGTGCTTCGAGTGGAGAATATTCATACCTATTATGGACCGAGTTATATCCTCCATGGGATCTCCCTCAATGTTCAGGAGAAGGAGGTCGTATCACTGCTTGGACGCAATGGAGCTGGAAAGACCACTACCATCCGCAGCGTCATGGGGTTAACCCCACCACGAGAAGGGCGGATTACCTTTCATGAAATAGAGATCGCGGGGAAGCCACCTCACGAAATCTTTAGGCTTGGAATTAAGATCGTACCCCAGGGGAAACAAATCCTCCCAACCCTGACGGTCGAAGAGAACCTGAAACTGGCCATGCTTAAAACAGAAGTTGAAGGAAGCGAAAAGAAGGAGCTGGAGAGGGTTTACGAGAAGTTCCCCATATTAAAGGAGAGGAGAAAACAGCCAGGGGGATACCTGAGCGGAGGGGAAAGACAGATGCTGGCTATTGCTCGAGTTTTAATGGGAAAGACGGGACTGATCCTTTTGGACGAGCCCACAGAAAGCCTTGCTCCAATGATCGTGAAGGAAATCAAGGAAACGATCGAGGAAATTAAGGACGCAGGTGTAGCTCTCCTCCTCGCGGAACAGAACGTAAAAATGGCCTTGGAGGTCGCAGACCGCCATTACATCATCGACAAAGGCACGGTAAAGTTCGAGGGTACCACGCAACAACTCAGGGATAGCCTTGGCATCCTGGAAACTTATCTCGGTGTCACAGCCTAACCAATAGCGTATGTAGGAGGCCCGGGTTTGGCAAAATCCCGTTGATGGAGGAGGAAGGGAGATGTTGGGTATATCGGGATGGGGTTGTTGGTTGGCTTATGTATTCTGTATCCTATCGACGATCCTGTGCGTTATCTATGGAGTCGCTATGTGGAATAGTGGGGTCGAGGAAGGGGATGAGGCGGAGATAATAAAATGGGCCAAGGAGGAGAGGGAGATCGAGGAGCAGTTCTGAGGGATCGCTTTACCAGACGTGTTTGGATAAGGAAGTGAAAAATGGTTTGGAATGTCGTCTTGGTCATTATCTATTTTCTCATCGTCGCCTATTTGGGATATAGGGGATGGCGCGAGACCCAAACGGCGGCTGACTACATGATCGCTGGACGAGAGGTGCATCCATATGTAATGGCCATGTCCTACGGGGCGACCTTCATCAGTACGTCTGCTATTATTGGATTCGGAGGGGCTGCATCCCTTTTCGGAATGGGGATCTTTTGGTTGACCTGGATGAACATCTTTTTCGGGATATTCATCGCTTTCGCCATTTTCGGGAAACGGACCCGGAGGTTGGGCCATGTCTTGGATGCCCATACATTTCCGGAACTTCTGGGAAGGCGTTATCAATCCTCCTTTATTCAGGGGTTTTCGGGTATCGTCATCTTCTTGTTCATGCCCATCTATGCGGCGGCGGTATTGATTGGTATATCCCGGTTTATCGAGGTCTATCTCCATGTCCCCTACGCAGTAGGGTTACTGGGCTTTTCCCTTATCTTGGCCCTGTATGTCATTTGGGGGGGCTTGAAAGGGGTAATGTATACCGATGCCTTCCAGGGGACCATCATGTTGGTAATGATGATCATCCTCCTCGTTTACACCTATGTATTGGCCGGAGGAGTAATCTCGGCCCATCAATCCCTTACGGATATGGCCTACCTTGTTCCCCAGAAATTGGCCAAACTGGGTCATAGGGGTTGGACGGAGATGCCGAGGTTGGGTTCCCCGTACTGGTGGATTCTCATTTCCACCATCATCTGCGGCGTGGGTATTGGCGTTTTGGCCCAACCACAACTGGTCGTCCGCTTTATGACGGTAAAGCGGGACCGGGAATTAAACCGGGCCGTCCTGATCGGGGGAATTTTCATCTTGGCCATGACGGGGATTGCCTTCACCGTGGGCAATCTCACCAACGTCATCTTCTACAAGGCCTTCGGAAAGATTTCGGTCGCCATTGCTGGGGGAAATATCGACAAGGTTATCCCCCTGTATATCGGAAAGATTATGCCGAATTGGTTCGGGACCCTATTCCTTTTAGCCATGCTGGCGGCTTCGATGTCGACCCTGAGCTCCCAATATCACGCGGGGGGGACCTCCCTGGGCCGTGATTTTTTCGAGAAGGGAATCAGAGGTGAGAGGATTGAGCGCGGGGAGAGGACGGTCTTCGTCACCCGATTGGGCATCGCCCTGAGCATCCTGTTATGTATCATCTTCTCCTTGATCTTTTCCCCGAGCATCATCGCCGTAGCTACGGCCATCTTCTTCGGCCTCTGCGGCGCTACCTTCCTCCCTTCCTTTCTCCTCGGGCTCTATTGGAAGGGGATGACCAAGGCTGGTGCGATTACCAGCACTTTAGGGGGGTTCATCGTCAGCATGATTTGGATGGGGTTTTACCATGCCAAAGAGGCTCATGCCCTGGGTATTGCCAATTACCTCTTCGGAAGGTCAACCCTGGCCGGTTTTCCCTGGACGGTGATCGACGCCCAGTTTATCGCCCTGCCCATTTCATTTATCCTGGCCATAGTGGTGAGCCTGTTCACGGGAAAGCTCCCGGATGAGCACATCGAAAAATGCTGGAAATACCTTTAGCAGTGGTGGCCAAAACCCTTTTGTGAGTCGGTTTTTTTTGGTATGATGTGAACATATGCACGGATAATTGACAGTTCGTTTCCGCAATTCAGGAGAAGGAGGGGAAGAACCATGTATTGGGATAAAGAGCATGAATGCATGCCGTTGGAGGAGATGCAAAAATTTCAACTGAAGGGGTTGCAGGAAACGGTCAAATGGAT
>DAOVGJ010000244.1 GCA_030672465.1 Pseudomonadota bacterium
GGGGGCCCAGCACGATATTGGTCACTACGCAAACGAGGACAACGGCCCACCAGTGCATATCTGCCCGGAGTATCCCGTAGGGAATGCTAGCGCGAAGTTCCAGTGTGGGAATCAAGGTGATAAGCATCAGGATCAGGACCGGTTTCATATCCACAATACACCGGGGGATAGGGGGTTTTGCCGCACAACTTCGACAGGGTATCCAAAAGGAACGAAAAAGGCAAGCATTGAGGAGCAATTGCTCATAAAGCCCCGGAAGGCCTCAATCTCCTTTCGATTCAAGGGATGTGAAACCACACGATGATTGAAAAAAGGCAAACCAGGAAAAACCCATCATGATCCATTGTTCTTCCAAGGGAAAAAACCAATAAATCGCGTAGAATTCCGATACCAAGAGTGGGTATGTAAGGAATAAAATATGAAATTTTTTCAAAAAATGGCGCATATTTTGCCTTTTAATAACGTAAGGGAGTATTCCCATAGAGAAAGCCAATCCATATAAATCTAATGATTCCAATGACTTATAATTATGATTGACTTAAGGCAAAATAACAGCCATGTCTTTCTTCTTTCTGCAACTTTGGTATAGATATTGCTCCTATAGGACATAATTAGATAAGAACGGAATCCATAACAAATGTTTCCAGGAGGATTCGAATGAATAGTGAGGTACTTACGGTACAGGAGGTCGCCCATTATCTCAGGATTGACATCCGAACGGTCTACCGATTGGCCAAAAGGGGGGATATCCCCTGCACAAAAATCGGCAGACAGTGGAGGTTCAACCGTGACGATATTAAAGAGATGGTCAGCGGAAGCCTCCGCAACAAGGAAAGAGAATAATCAGATCTTCCGTAACCAAAGCAAAATGTCCCCATTCTCTTTTGGGGATAATCTCATAAGGCGTGGAATATGATTGATCAGGAAGCTCACATACTGGATTATGTCGGGGTTTTATTGAGGAGGAAGTGGCTGATCCTGGCCTTTTCGGCCATTTTGGTTGGAGCGACGGCCCTGAAAGACCATCGGGTTCGTCCCCGTTACCGGGCCACGTCCACCATCAGGGTCGAGGGACACCGAAGCCCCCTGGCCTATCTGCCCGAATCCCTGAGGTACGGCGATTACGGGGACCCAGACCGAACCATCAACACCCACCTGCGCATGATCACAAGCTACCCCATCGTCCAACGTGCCGTTGAAGCAGCACTGGGACCCGCAGCCGAGCCCCCGGATGCCAACCAACCAGACCCCAGGGTCCTGGCCGCCCGATCGGCCATCACCGCAAAACCCGTGGAGGAGACCAACCTTATCAATATCGAGGGCACCCACTCGGATCCCATGGTAGCCATGGAATTGGTCAACGCCACCGCCGAGGCCTACAAGGAGTATACCAACCAGAAACGGGACGCTAAAATCCAGGACAATGTCCAATGGCTCTCCCGAGAGATTGCTCAGCTCAAGGAGAAGGTACAAAGCTCCGAGAAGGCCCTCCATCAGTACAGGAAAAAATCCAAGATCCTCTCCCTTCAAAGTGAAAAGAGCCTCCACCTCAAGGAGCTCTCTGAAATCCGCTCGGACTATAACAAGATTCGGGTCCAGAGGGTGGAACTTGAGGCCCAAATCCGGGAGATCGAACAGGTCCTCGAAACCAAGGCCGCCTACATCCCCGCCTTCCTCGGCGAGGAACTTTTGCACTCCCTCAACACCCAACTGATCTCCGCCCAGCTGCAATTGACCCGACTGAACAAACACTACGGCCCCCGTCACCCCAAGATTATGCAGGCCGAAACACACATTCAATCACTCGAAGGCGAGCTTGTCCGTTCCCTCAAAAAGGCCATCCAGAGCAGGGAGAGTAAGCTCCGGGTCCTCCGGACCAAGGAGAAAAATCTCCAGGCGTCCATGAATGCCTATAAAAAGAAGGCCATCAGATTCGAGGGGAACCAGATCCAATATGCCCTTTTGGACCTGGAAGCCCGATCCAACCGGCATCTGTACGATATCCTGGTTGAAAAGCTCAAGGAGATCAACCTCATCCAAAACCTCCAGGCCGAAGAGGTGACCATCGTTGAGAAAGCGAAGCTCCCGGGCCATCCCCTCCCATCCCGCAAGGAGTTGAACCTCTTGATTGCCCTGCTGATGGGACTCTCCCTGGGGGTTGGAGGGGCTTTCTTTCTGGAATACCTGGACATGGGGCTCAAGACCCGGGAGGAGGTGGACCGATACCTCAAGCTTCCCACCCTGGGCATCATCCCTACCCTCAGGAGAAACCGAAAGCCTTCCCGCAAGGAGGATTACCGTAACTTTATCGATCAGATGCGGGCCGAGGGCTCCATCGCCGAGGCCTTTGATACCCTTTCGGTCAACCTTGATATGAGCTCCGCCGAAAGGCCCGTCAAAACGCTGCTTGTCACCAGCGCCACCATGGGGGAGGGAAAGACATTGACCGCCATCAATTTGGCGATCTCGACCGCCCAGTCGGGTAAAAAGACCCTCCTCGTAGATCTTGACCTCAGAAGGCCCAGCCTGCACAAGATCTATCACCTCGATGGAGACCGGGGCTTTATGGACTCACTTCATTCCATCTACGAGATCAACCTCAACTCGGGAAAGCTTGGTCCCCTGGCCCTTTCAGACCTGCTCTACCTGTTCGAGGCCCGATCCAAAACCGGCCGACTCTCCGTTGAAAAAAAAGGCACCACCGTGGAGCTTCTGATAAAATCGGGAAAGATCCAAAGCATCCTCAGAAAAGAGCTGGATGAACCGGGGAAACTGGGTCAACTTTTGCTCAAGCAGAAGGCTCTCAGAAAGTCCCAATTAGACCGGGCCCTGCGGATCCATAAATCCAGCGGCCAACCCCTGGGGGAACTCCTCATGAATTTGGGCTTTGTGAGCCGGGACCAACTGAAGGCGTGCCTGAAGCGCCAGATGGAGCAAGGCCTCCAGGAGCTCCTTCTCCTCAAGGAACCGAGCTTTCAATTTGTGGAACTCGATGAGGTAAAAACAGAACCCTATATCCGGGAAATTGCCCAGGAAAAGAATTTCTTCAATGGCCTCGGCTCGGGCTTTTCCTCACCCCTTCTGAAGAACATTGCTTCTCGCTCGGTCATCGAAACCGATACCCCTGGCCTCTTCATTAGCCCCTGCGGAAAGATCCCTCCCAACCCCGTGGAACTCATGGGCTCCAAACGCATGGCCGAGCTCATCAAAACCCTCAAAGAGGAATTCGACCTGGTGATCATCGACTCCTCTCCTGTCCTGGGGGCTGCTCATACATCCCTTTCACCCAGCCTGGTCGACGGGGTCATCTTGGTTGCCCGATCCGACACCACCAATCGAAAATGCGTCCTGGAGGCCAAAAAACAACTCCAACTGGCCAAAGCCCCCGTCATGGGTGTGATCCTCAACGGAATCGACCTGAAGCGCCACTACTACCGATACTACTACCGCCATTATTACTACTATCGAAAAGAGGAAAAGTAAGCCCGTAGCACGTAACTTCCGCAGCCAATAAAAAAGCCCTCGCTTTTGAGGGCTTTATCTCTCTGGAATCTCATACCTTAGATTAGCGCAAAGCAATCCCTTATTTTTTTATCCCATCTATTAAGCATCGGGCATCCGTCATGCCCGTGTTTTCTCGCAAGCGGGGGCACTTTTCCGACAGACTTTCGTAGGAGTCCGCCCTGAGTCGCACACCGCTGCCAGGGTTTCCATCCTCTTCCGATAGATAACTCTCGGTTTGTCGTATTTTTTGCCTCTGCTTCCCCTCTCCATGAGTGCTAAACCTCCTTTGACGCCAAATGAAAACACTTCCCCTCGATGGCCTGCCAAAAACGCCCGTCCCTGGCAAAATGCATTTCAAAACAGGGGACCTTCGTGAGGAGCCTGTGGTAGCGCTTTAATAAATCCCCTAAGGGCAATGAATTGTGTGGGATGTGGGGAACGGTAAAGACCTCGGACATTCCCTGAGCCAGGCCATATGGTTTCAGGTAGACCTCGCCATCTTTTACGAGCTTGAACATCATTTTCAATGGGTATCCCCTGTTCTCTCGGGCTCCCCGCTGCATGTCTCCCCAGCAGGGAGTAGGGAAAACCGCATAGGAGCGACCAAAAGGCTTTATAAACACAATATCGTCGCTGAGGATGACATATTCGGGGGATAACTGGGCAACGGTAGTCTTGCCACTTCCCGAGGGACCAATAAAGACGTATACCTCCCCATCCTTTAACACCCCTAGGGCATGGAGGACCAGCCCATTACCCTTGAGTACGAGGATCAGGGTAAAGAGATTCCTGATAAAGGTCGCCAGGGAGGGAATGAACCATACGGGGTTTATCC
>DAOVGJ010000221.1 GCA_030672465.1 Pseudomonadota bacterium
ACGCCAAAATACTTCTTAGCGTTCTTGACCAGCGCCCTGGAGATCGTATCGGTCCCCCCACCTGCTGACCAGGGACAAATCAGAACGATGTCTTTGGCGGGAAACTTGGCCATCCCCTCAGTCCCCGTAAAGACAATGAGGATGGCTGCGACGGTAAAGATCAATCCAATTTTTTTCAGCATCATATCTCCTCCTCTCATGAAAAAAGTAAATGAACTGCGCCTACTCTTTTGTCCTTTCAATCACCTCCTTTCTTACACGATATCCTCCAAATCGATCTGCTGGGCATATCTGGGATCCACCTCAATGCCCTCCACGGGATTCCTCAAAACCCCGATCCCCTCAATTTCCCCCTCGATTGTATCCCCCGCTCTAAATGGACCGGCAGGAGGAGTCGCCGTGGTAACCACATCTCCGGCCTCTAAAGTCCAGAAGCTCGTTACAAATTCGATGATCTCTCCAAACCCCAATCTCATATTGGAGGTGTTGGATTCACATTCCACTTTCCCGTTGAGCCTCCTCACCATTTTTAAGTCATAGATATTTTTCGGCATCTCATCGGGTGTAACGACCCAAGGCCCCATTGGGGCAAAGGTATCGATATTCTTCCCCCAGGGTTGAAATTCTCGATTGGTGGCCTCAAGCGATCGAGCCGTGATGTCGTCGAGGATCGTGTATCCGAAGATGACATCGTCTACCTTTTTCATAGAGACGTTTTTGCATCTTTTTGAGATGACACAGGAGAACTCCCACTCGTGATAGAAGATTCCATATCCAGAGGGGAGGTAGATGGTCTCCTCATGTCCGATGACGGCAGAGGGAGATTTTAAAAAGACAAGGGGAACGGGCGAGAAGGGGATCCCTATGAGCTTTCGATAGTCCTCATAGTTCGTTCCGGTGCAAACGATTTTGGGTGGCCTGTGGGAAGCCCTGAAGGTAATCTCTGAAAGAGGATGGACACAATCTAATACCCCATAATCCTTCTTCCTGACATAATCGAGCGCCTCTTCAGCGGCGGAGAGCGCGGTCTCATTCTTCCCGATGAAAGAGATCATATCGGTCGGAAGTTCAGAATCGGCCCTGGCTTCCGGATCGGGTAGTCCCTTCTCAATTAAAAGCGTTCGATAAGCTGCGTTGAGGTCTATAACCCATTCACCCTCAAAGATTCCCAGGCGTTTCCCCCCGTCTATCTCAAAACTCCCGAGTCTCACCAGCCCCTCGCTGAAGCCCAATGATAATTAAGTTATTGGCAAAAATCCCTAGTTGTAAAACTAGACGTTCCAAATTTGGAACTTAGTTCACTATTTTGAATGTATTTCTTGACAAAAATTTTTGATTATAATATTAATTATCCTGATTTGGAACTTGGTTCACTATTTGGAATTACCCTACTCCAGGTTCCTGACTTTGTCAAGAAAAAATTCAACCAACGAGGAAGGCCAAGAAACAGCGCACTACAGGGTGACCCGAAAGGCAACCCTTGCAACCGGGAAACGAGAAGCGGTTAATTCATGAACACACTGACAAAGGCGTTTAGAATTATTGAGGAGATCGTTTCCCATCAGGAAAGGGGGCTCTCGTTTTCAGAAATCGTTTCAAGTACAAATATACCCAAAGCCAGTACTCACAGAATTCTCAAGGCTCTCGTGGAGATGGGATATCTCCGATATGATCCCGAGACTGGCAAGTATCGAGGAGATCTTAAGCTCTCCTGTCTTGCCTCAGAGGTCATGGCTCATTTTGACCTCAAGAGCTATGTGCGGCCCCATCTCATGAATCTGCACAGGGAAACTGCCCACACATGTCACCTTGGGATCAGAAATGGAAATATCGGCATCTATATGGACAAGATAGAATCCCGCGATTATGGGATCAAGCTTTTCTCCGAGGTAGGGAAAAGTTTTCCGCTCCACTGCACCGCATTGGGCAAGGTCCTGCTGGCCTTTATGGATTCCGAGAAAAGGGGGGAAATTCTCAAGGATGAGCTTGAATCCTTCACACCCAAAACTATTACGGATTCATCGATCCTGGAGAAAGAACTTGAACAGGTCCGAGAGCGCGGGTACGCGGTTGATCGTGAGGAGATCACACGAGGCATCATGTGCGTTGGGGCCCCCGTTTGTAACACCGAAGGTGACGTCTTAGCTGCTATCAGTCTCACTTTTCCTTCTTTCATCAATGAGGATAGAGGAATAACTAAGGAGATAGATGCCGTAATGCGTTGCTCTTCAGCCATTTCAGACCTCTGCGGGAAGATGAAACTCAAATGAAAGCTTTGCCCCTGTAAGAAGGCATAAGGAGGACTTTTCCCCCGATTCCCTATAGACCGGCCCTGCTTTTGCCCAGTACCTCCCTGTTCACTACGGAACTGGGGAGCTTTCCCGTGAGGACAGAGGAAACGTTTT